>JBEKCN010000794.1:0-3102 GCA_050014855.1 Streptosporangiaceae bacterium
CCAGCCCCGCCGGCCCAGCCGCCGATGCCCACCGGCTACGCTCCGGACGGCCGGGCCGGGGCGACCGCGGCGTTCCCGCTGTCCCAGGTCAGGCTCCTGGATGGCCCGTTCCGCGACAACCAGCGCCGCAACACCAGCTACCTGCTGTTCGTGGACCCGGATCGGCTGCTGCGCTCGTTCCGGCTCAACTACGGCCTCACCTCGTCCGCCCGTCCCTGCGGCGGCTGGGAGGCACCACATATCGAGGTGCGCGGGCACAACACCGGGCATCTCATGTCGGCGCTGGCCCTGACCTGGGCCAGCACCGGCGACCGGAGCGCCCTGGACAAAGGCCGCTACCTGGTACGGGAGCTGGCCGCGCTGCAGGCGCGCGCGGAGGGGGCCGGGTTCAGCTCCGGCTACCTGTCCGCCTTCCCGGAGAGCTTCTTCGACCGGCTCGAAGCGGGCCGGCCGGTGTGGTCGCCGTACTACATGATCCACAAGTACCTGGCCGGCTTCATCGACCAGTACCAGCTGGCCGGCGACGAACTCGCGCTCGAGGCCGCGGTCTCGCTGGGCGACTGGGTGGACTGGCGCACCGGGCGGCTCAGCTACCCGCACATGCAGCGGGTCCTGGAGGTCGAGTACGGCGGCCTGCCGGAGGCGCTCGCGAACCTGTATACGATCACCGGCGAGCAGCGCTACCTGCTGGCGGCCGAACGGTTCTACCACGCCCGTGTGCTGGACCCGATGGCCCGCAACCAGGACCGGCTGGACGGCATACACGCCAATACGACCGTGCCCAAGCTCGTCTCCTGCCTGCGGCTGTGGGAGGAGACCGGTACCGACCTCTACCGCCGGGCCGCGGTGAACTTCTGGGAGATGGTGGCCCGGCACCACACCTACGCCATCGGCGGGGCCAGCAATCACGAGCACTTCCATAAGCCCGGGGCCATCGCCGGGCAGCTGTCCAACTACACCTGTGAGAACTGTGTCAGCTACAACACGCTGAAGCTGACCCGCCTGCTGCACTTCCACCAGCAGGACCGGACCGACCTGGTGGACTACTACGAACGCGCGCTGTTCAACCAGCTGCTCGGCGAGCAGGATCCGGACTCACCGCACGGCTTCAACATCTACTACACCGGGCTGTCCCCGGGCGCTTTCAAGCAGCAGCCGCTGAACTACTTCCCGCACGGCAGCCCGGATGTCTACGCCACCAATTACGGCACCTTCACCTGCGACAACGCGACCGGCATGGAGACGCAGGCGAAGTTCGCCGACACGGTGTACTCCCGCGACGAGCGCGGGATCTCCGTGAACCTGTTCGTCGCGTCCGAGCTGACCTGCACCGACCGCGGCGTGACGCTGCGCCAGACCACCCGCTTCCCGGACGAGCCGCGCACCCGCATCGAGGTCACCGCCGGGATGGCCCTGATGACGATCCGGGTCCGCGTGCCGGCCTGGACGGCCGCGGCGCCGTCCGCCCGGCTGAACGGCCGGCCGGTCCACGTGACCGCGCGGGCCGGCGGCTGGCTGGCGGTGGACCGGCTGTGGCAGCGCGGTGACGCCCTGGAGGTCACGCTGCCGATGCGGCTGACGCTGGAGCCGGCGCCCGATGACCGGACCGTGCAGGCAGCGGCCTATGGCCCGGTCGTGCTGAGCGGCGCCTACGGCCGGGATGCGCGGACGGCGATGCCGAAGCTGCACGCCGGGTCGGTCAAGCCGGCCGGGGGACCGCTGGCGTTCGGCGCGAAGGCCGACGGCCGGGACGTCCGCCTGCTCCCGGTCGCGCGTACCCAGCATCAGCACTACACCGTCTACTGGAAGACGGGTTAACGCACCCTGCGCGTTGGTTCTAAGCCGCCCCACTTACCTGCGCGAACATCGTTGACCAACGTTGGCTGTGATTGGCCGTTTTCGGTTGTCGGATTGCCCGAAACTTGCCCCGTCACGGTCATCGCAGCGCCGCCGCCGCTTCAGCACTTTCGAGCGCGGCCACCCGAGCTGGGCGGCCAGTTGCACGCCAGTGAGCCCGGCGACCTTACGCAAGCGCTTCAAGCGCTCCGCTAGGCCGCCGGGCTCGTTAAGCGTCTCTCCAGTCGGCTGCAACGCGGCAGTTCCTTCGGTCAGGCGGCGGCTATCTCTTCCGCCGGGGTGGCGTTGCGGACTGCCAGGTCCCGCCAAACGCGAAAAGTCGAAACGATGCTCGGATCTGTGATGAGTGACTTGCAGGCAATCTCGCCAGCGTCCGCGCCCGCCCGCCAACCCAACCCCATCAGGGAGGCATCATGGCCGCTGACGTGTCGCGTCTCACCGCGGTGGGACACGACGCGTCGCTCGCGGCCGAGGACGACGACGCGTCGCCCTCGAGGCAGACACGACGGATCAGCAAACGGACGTCATGGGCGGATAACAAGCTCCCGCGCGGTCCGGACGCTAGCGACTTAGGGGGCGCCTCCGGACCGTGCGGGCACCCACGGCGGGGCTAAACTCGCCCGGTCCACCTGATCCAGCCTTTCCAGCCTTTCCATCAGGTCGACCAACTGCATCGCCTTAACTTCCGTTCCACCGCCATCCAGCCGGACCCGCCACATCGGGTCATGCTCACACGGCGGGAAGAACTCGGTATCGGGATGCAGCAACTGGTAACGCAGCTTCCGCGGCACCTGATCGTGAAGGTCAACAGCCCGTTCGCTCACCTCGCTCACCGCGGGTGCCTCTCTTCGGAGTAGTCGCGGATGATCGCGCTGCGCAACTCCGCCGGGGTCTTGCCGATTAATGTCCGGCCGTTACCGAGCCGCACAGCCCGCCACACCCCTAGTTCCTCGCGGACCTCGTAATACTCTCCCCATGTCAGCGTGAGGCTCTGCATCGCCTCGTCGCGTGCCTGGCTGTTCCGGTCTCCGATCCGTGTTTTGCCCATAACGGGTCACTTCCCCTCTGCTGTCCATACTCAAGTGCGCGGGCTGGAGGATCTAGGGAAAGACGGCATTGCGAGGTGGGCCGGAAGACCCGAACCGGACTTTGTCCACGCTGGCCACGAAAAGGCGTCGGCCAGTCCCCGTGGAGACTGGCCGGCTACTGGTTATATGCGAAGGGATCGGCGGCGGATATACGTAA
>JBEKCN010000795.1:0-3101 GCA_050014855.1 Streptosporangiaceae bacterium
GCGACCGTCGCCGAGCTACGTGACGACCCCGATCTGGTGGCCGAGATCCAGACCGCGGTGGACGACGCCAACAGCACCGTGTCCCGGGCCGAGTCGATCCGCCGCTTCAGCATCGTGGACGACGACTTCAGCCAGGAGAACGGCCAGCTGACCCCCTCGCTCAAGGTTCGCCGCAACGTGGTGCACAAGGACCGGTCGGCCGACATCGAGGCCCTCTACGCGTAACCGCCGTGCGGCCGGCGCTCGGCGCGCCAGCCCCCAGGCGCTCGCAGGCTGGACGCTCGCTGTCCCGCGGCTGGGCGCCGGCGCCCCCCTCTTACCCGGTTGGGTGCTCGTCGCGCAGGATCGCGCTGAGGCGGCCACCGACGCAGGACCAGTCCCATTCCCGCTCGGCCCAGGCGAGCCCGCGGCGTCCCATGGCCTGCGCCCGCGCCGGGTCGGTCAGCAGCTCGCAGATGCGCCGGGTGAGAGTACCCACGTCCCGGCCGGGCACCACATAGCCCGTCTCGCCGTCCAGGATGGCGTCCGGGGCGCCCCCGGAGTCACCGCCGATGACCGGCAGCCCGGCCGAGGACGCCTCCAGGTAGACGATGCCGAGACCCTCCACGTCGAGGCCGCCCCGGCGGGTCCGGCAGGGCATGGCGAAGACGTCGCCGGCCGCGTAGTAGCCGGGCAGCTCGTTGCTGGGGACGCTGCCCGCGAACGTGACCGCGCCTGCCACCCCCCGATCTGAGGCCAGGCGCCGCAGGTCACGGCCGTAGGGGCCATCCCCGACCAGGAGCAGCCGCGCGCCGGGGACGGCGGCGCGGACGCCGGGCCAGGAGCGGATCAGCGTGTCCTGCCCCTTTCGCTTGACCAGGCGGGACACGCACACGACGACCGGAGATCCGGCCAGGCCCAGGCGCTCCCTGATCCCGTGCGCTGGCGTTCCGCCCGGGCCGGGCTGGAAGGCGGCCACGTCCACGCCGGGGGCCAGCCGGACCATCCGCGCGGCGGCCTGCCGGGAAAGCGCCCGCGACAGCCGGGACCGGAAGTACTCGCCCAGGTAGGTCACCACATCGACGCTGTCCCCGATCCGGCGCAGCAGGCCGCGGGCGCCGGGCAGCACCGCCCAGCCTGCTTCGTGCCCGTGGGTAAGCGCCACCAGTCGGGTGGCACCGGCCCGGCGCAGGGCGGGCCCC
Source organism: Streptosporangiaceae bacterium (assembly GCA_050014855.1). Lineage (GTDB taxonomy): Bacteria > Actinomycetota > Actinomycetes > Streptosporangiales > Streptosporangiaceae > Bog-532. The sequence continues at coordinate 1,182 of JBEKCN010000795.1, forward strand.
AGCAGCCCCAGCGGTGCGGCCGCTCCGAACAGCACGGCGTCGAAGTCGTATTCGCGCAGCGCGGCGACGGCGCGCCGCCGCACGGACGGAACGGGCAGCATCAGCGACGTGGGATGCCTGATCACCGGGAACGGCTGCCGGGCGTCGAAGTTCTTGGCGCCATCCCAGGCCGGGGCGTAGACCGCCACCTGGTCCGGGGGCAGCAGGCAGGCCAGGCCGTACACGAACGACTGGATGCCGCCCTGCCGGGGCGGGAAGTCGTTGGTGACGATGAGCGTGCCGCGCATAGCGCCCGAGTCTAGGGCCGGCCGGGTGCGGCGGCGCAGCGGACACGAATGAGCCCGGCAGGTGATCCTGCCGGGCTCATCACAGCTAGGCGAGCAGCGGCGGACGCCGGAGCCGTGGGGCCGCGGCTTCGCGGGCCTCGCAGACCCTAGGGGCGGACGGCGCCGTCCTCGTTCTCCGCGTACCAGGACTCGTTCATGGAAATCTCCTCAACGTCCGCTCCGGTATGCGGGGCGTCGACGATCATCCCGCCACCGACGTACATCCCGACGTGCCCCTCACCGTCGTAGAGGATCAGGTCGCCCGGCTCGAGCGAGGACAGCGAGATGTGCGGCAGTGAATCCCAGTCTTCGTAGGTGGTCCGCGGGATCGACACATCGGCCGAGGCCCACGCCGCCTGGACGAGTCCGGAGCAGTCGAAGCCGTCCGCACACGGCCCGGTGCCGCCGTAGACGTACGGGCAGCCGGCCTGGGCCTCAGCCACGGCGAACGCCGCCGCCTTGCCGCCCTCGGTCGCGGTGGACCCGGAGTAGGCCGGGGCCGGGCTGCTGGTCGCTCCGCCGCCCAAACCGTTGTCCTCGACGGTCTGCTGCTGCTGGGTGTTGAGGCTGTCGAGTATGGCCTTCTCGCTGTTCAGCAGGTGGCTCGCTTGCTGCTGGTTCTGCTGCTTCTGCTGCTCGATCGCGGCCAGGGCGTCCTTGGTGCGCTGCGCCTGCTGCTGGGAGGCCTTGAGCTGGCGGGCGGCGATCAGGAACTGCTCCATCTGCTGGTCCCGGCTGCCGGAAAGCTCCAGGAGCACCGACGCTCCGTTCAGCACCGTGCCGGGGTTGTTCGAGGTGAGCAGGTTCGCGACGGAGGTCGTGTCGCCCTCCTCGTAACTCTCGGCCGCGATCTGCGCGACCGCCCCCTGCAGCTTCTTGAACTGTGCCTGATTGGCGGCGACCTGCTCGTCCACCGCCGCGAGCTTCGCGCGCGCCTGGCTGACCTGCTGCGCGACCTGGTCGTACTCCTGGTTGGCCTGGTCGAGCTGCGAGGTGTACTGGTTCACCTTCGCCTGCACCTCGGTGACGGACGGCTGCGGCGCTGCTCCGGCCGTCACCGCGTAGGTGCTCAGGCCAAAGACAGTCAGAACGCCCGTCGCGACCGCGACACTCGCTCGAAGCCGGGGCTTGATGCCCGGAAGCGGCACACGCACGAGTTCGACACGCTCCTTCTCCCACGTCCCGCCGGGAAGAGGCCCGGTTCGCGGGCCCAAATGGCTTTGTTTCCTGGCGGGACTTTGCCGACAGTGACCGCCCAACTCCCCATATGGAAGGGCAATTGAGCGGTGTAACCGGAAGGAGACGTTAGTGAAAGCAATAGGTCGTTTCAACCGCTTCGGCCAGTGTCGCCCGGGTTTCGCCGATCACCGCACGAGCAAGACCGGGTAACGCTACAATCACGCGCGCTGGCATCTCGGCGGGACGGAACCGCAGCGGCGGAATCAGGCCAGCTGCCGCCAGCGTGCCCAGTGCACGCAGCTCAACGGCCCCGAGGGCGTGCTGGTCCGGGTCGGCGGCCGGCGGGCTCCCGGCACCCGGGCCGAGCACCGCCCGCTGACGAATAGCGGCGTCCGGGGTCGCCGAGTGTGCTGTG
>JBEKCN010000796.1:0-3101 GCA_050014855.1 Streptosporangiaceae bacterium
GCCGGTAATTTCCCTCCGCCCACGGCTCCTGGGGCTCATCCGCCGCCGGCACGCTGGGCGGCCAGGCTCGCTCCGCTTCCTGCGGGCCTACCGGGACCGAGGAATCCTGGGTGTCGTCCTGCGGCGGGGCAGCGGCCCAGGCCAGCTGAGGGTCTTCATGGGCCAAGGAGTCCAGCGGCTCCGCCTGCGGCCGGGGAGCCAGCGGCCAGGAGCCCTGCGGATCAGCCGCTTCCCAGTAATCCTGCAGCGCTGGGCCCGGCTGTTCGCGCGGCCGGAATCCTGAGTCCCCGGTGCGGCGTGGCAGCGGTGGGGGAGTACCGCTGCCACGGTCCGGCGCCGCCTCGGGTGCGATGTCATAACGGTCGTCCGGCGACTCGGCGCGCGCGTCGGCAGCCGCCTCGTCAGGGGAAAAGGGATGTTTCGGGTACCGCATCCATTTCCTCCCGATCCCTAGGACGTCCCCCTGTAGGTGACCACGAAAAGAATCACGGGGCGGTTCATTCGTTCACCGGTGATTATGTACCGGTCCCCCTTACAATCCCTTGACCCTTTGCTTGCCGGGGCTGAAAGCCACTCCGTGGTCTCCATGCGCTGCCGTTCCCGCCCCCTCATTGAAGGCGTACCATCGCCCCCCGGGAAGAGGGCGGGGGCGGCACGTCGCGGAAGGCTCTCACCCAGGGCTGGCCAGCGGCCTTGCGGTGTTATTTCGGCAGATCACCTGCGCTGACCGGGGGCTGAGCGCGTCCGCCCCCGGCCCGCTCCCGGCGGGAATCACTGAGGACCACGCAGTGTTAAACCGTCTGGCACACTAGGAAGCCGCGACCCCGCGGTACCGGTTCACGCCACGACAGCCAGGCCCCCGATGGAGCCCGGCTATGGCGACCCGGCGACCGCCCGAGGCAGGAGAAAACGTGAAGCCTGACATCCACCCCAAGTACGTCGAAACCGCGGTGACCTGTTCCTGCGGGAACACCTTCACCACGCACAGCACCGCCGCCAACGGCGAGATCCACACCGACGTCTGCTCGGCCTGCCACCCGTTCTACACGGGCAAGCAGAAGATCCTGGACACCGGGGGCCGCGTCGCCCGGTTCGAGCGCCGGTTCGGCAAGAAGGCAGTGGGCAGCAGCGACAGCAACAGCAAGTAGCCGCGCGTCCTTAACCCGCTGGCGCGCCACCGAGCGCGCCAGCGTCCCAGTCTCCCGATCGGGTTGAGTTCCGGCGGTCGCCGCGGGAATTCAACCCGGACGTGTGTTGCTGGGTATCGACGCTTTATGCGGACTAAGCAGGCGCAGGGCCGCTGGCGGCCCGCCCTGATTCAGGAGGAAGAACTGTGTTCGACCGGCTCGGTGAGCTGGCGTCTGAGCACGCCGAGCTGGAGCGTGCCCTGGCCGATCCTGACCTGCACGCCGAACCCGACAGGGCCCGCGACTTCGGCCGGCGCTACGCCGAGCTGACCCCGATCGTGAACGCCTACCGCGAATGGCAGCAGACCGAGGATGACGAGGCGGCGGCGCGTGAGCTCGCGGCCGAGGATCCCTCGTTCGCGGCGGAGGCCGCCCAGCTCAAGGCGCGTCAGGCCGAGCTGGAGGAACAGCTGCGGCGGATGCTCATCCCGCGGGACCCCAACGATGGCCGGGACGTGATCCTGGAGATCAAGGCGGGTGAGGGCGGAGACGAGTCCGCGCTGTTCGCCGCGGATCTGCTGCGCATGTATCAGCGTTACGCCGAGCGCCACCACTGGGCCACCGAGATCCTGGACTCCACCGTCACCGGCCTGGGCGGCGTCAAGGCCGCGACCCTCGCGGTCAAGGGCAAGAAGGGCGCCCCGGGCCAGGGCGCCTGGGCCCGCCTGAAGTACGAAGGCGGCGTGCACCGCGTCCAGCGGGTCCCGGTCACCGAGTCGCAGGGCCGGATTCACACATCGGCCGCTGGCGTCCTGGTCATGCCGGAGGCCGAGCAGGTCGAGATCGACATCGATCCTAATGATGTCCGCACCGACGTCTTCCGCTCCTCCGGGCCCGGCGGCCAGAGCGTGAACACCACCGACTCCGCCGTCCGGCTGACTCACGTGCCGACCGGGATCGTCGTGTCCTGCCAGAACGAGAAGAGTCAGCTGCAGAACAAGGAGCAGGCGATGCGGATTCTGCGCGCCCGCCTGCTGGCCCAGGCTCAGCAAGATGCGGACGAGAAGGCGTCGGCCGAGCGCCGCAGCCAGGTCCGGACCGTCGACCGGTCCGAACGGGTCCGCACCTACAACTTCCCGGAGAACCGCATCTCCGACCACCGGGTCGGCTATAAGGCCTACAACCTGGACCAGGTTGTCGACGGTGATCTTGATGCGGTGATCAACTCGCTCGCCGACGCCGAAATGGCCGAGAAGCTGGGCGACGACGGGAACTCCGGCGCGTAAGCGACGGGAGCCGTGCAGGTGAGCCTATTGCTGGATGAGATCGCGCTCGCCGCGGCCCGGCTCGCCGAGGCCGGGGTCGAATCACCCCGGGCCGAGGCCGAGCTGATCGCGGCGCATGTGCACGGCGTGCGCCGGGCCGAGCTGCACACTGTGCCCGATGCGTCGTTCGACGCGCGCTTCTGGGAGGGGGTCGGGCGCCGCGCCGCCCGCGAGCCGCTGCAGCACATCACCGGGCGGGCCTACTTCCGCTACCTGGAGCTTGAGGTAGGCCCGGGTGTGTTCGTGCCGCGCCCCGAAACCGAGGTGATGACGGGCTGGGCCATAGACCGGCTGCGGGAGATGGACGTGGCCGAGCCTGTCGTCGTCGACCTGGGCACGGGGTCTGGCGCGATCGCGCTGGCCATCGCCCAGGAGGCGCCGCGCGCCCGGGTACACGCGGTGGAAGCCGACCCGATCGCGCGCGGCTGGACCGAGAAGAATGTTGCCCGCGTCGCGTCAGCCGCCCCCTACACCCGGGGCCGGGTGACGCTGCACAGTGCTGACTTCACCGGGCCTGACTTCTTCACCGGGCCTGACTTTACCGGGTCTGACCTCACCTCGTCTGACCTCACCTCGTCTGACCTCACCTCGTCTGACCTCACCTCGTCTGACCTCACCTCGTCTGACCTCACCTCGTCTGACCTCACCT
>JBEKCN010000797.1:0-3100 GCA_050014855.1 Streptosporangiaceae bacterium
GCCGATGGAAGTGTTCGACGGCCTGCGCGCGGGCCTGGTCAAGAACCGCTCGCAGTTCTATAAGGACCTGGCCGCGCCGTTCTACGGCGCCAACCGGCCGGGCGCCGAGGTATCACAGGGAGTGCTGGATCAGTTCTGGCTCTGGAGCATGCAGTCCGGCCTGCGGAATGCCTACGCGAGTATCAAGGCCTTCTCGGAGACCGACTTCACCGAGGACCTGAGGAAGTTCGACGTGCCCACCCTGGTCCTGCACGGTGAGGACGACCAGATCGTTCCCGTTAAGGACGCGGCAGTCAAGTCGGCGCAGCTCATCAAGGGTGCCCAGGAGATCTACTACCCCGGCGCGCCGCACGGCCTGATGGACACCCACGCGGACAGATTCAACGCCGACCTGCTGGCGTTCCTGCGGAGCTAGGGAAAGGGGTCCGCGACACCACGCCGCGGATCCCCGGCCCTTCCGGCGGGGTTAGGAGATGGCCGCGACGTTGATGATGAGATCACTGCTGCCTCTCGCGCAGCTGGAAGTTCCGGTCGACGCCGTGACCTGCGCCGTTCAGCGGGCCGTGGCGGCCAGGATCTGCCCGCGAGCGGCCAGGATCTGCCCGCGAGCGGCCCGGCACGTGCCAGCGTCGTATTCTCGCGGCAAGAGCCCGTGCGTTCACAGTCCTGCCGGGCAGATAAAGGGATCCGCTTGGAAGCCTGGGACACGTTCGCCGAGATCTCCGGTAGCGCCGCCGCCGCACTGACCGGGCTCTTGTTCGTGGCGGTCTCGATCAGGATCGCGTCCATCGCGCGATCTCAGGAACTGCGGAACCGGGCGGCGCAGACGCTGAGCCTGTTTGGCACAGTCCTTATCATCTCGGTCTTGATCGCGATTCCCGGCCAGCCGTACCGTACGCTCGGCGCCGAGCTGGTCGTTCTCGCCGCGATCACTGGCACTGGCCTCTACATCCTGGATCAGCGCGCGAAGGGCGAGAGGAGTGATCAGGCGATCGGGCCCGTACTCGAGGCTGTAACTCCGACCACGATCACTTCGTTGTTGCTGCTGGCGGCAGGCATAGTCCTGGTCCTTGGAGTGCACGCGGGACTCTACGTCCTGGTCGGGCCGGTACTCGTAGCTTTCGTTGGCGGTATCGCGAGCGCCTGGCTGTTCCTCACCAAGATCACGGAATGACAACGGCCGCCATCGCGGCGGCCGGATCACTGCTGGCCGGCATCGCCGCGGCCACCCCCGTGCTGGCCCAGTCCCGGCCCATCACCCTGCTCTGCTCGCCGGGCACCAACGGAACCCACAGCATCACCATCTCGCCCTGACCCCCTGCCCCTCGGGCACGCCGGGCGGCTGAAGCGGGCCAACGCTCCGCCGCCCGGCGCATGGCCGAGATGGCAGCGCGCCTGCGCCGTGCACGAGACCGTGACTTGTTGTCTCTTTGCGACTACCAAGTGCTGTACTGGGGTTATTGCCGACCTGCTAGCAGCCAAGTCGAAGCTGGCCGTCGGCGCCGGCTTACTCGGCCGGCTAGCTCCTGCGGAGCACCGCGGCGTGTTTTTCCAGCGGGAGGATCTCGGAGCCGAAATCCGGGTACGCGTCAAGCCAGCGCCGCAGTACGTTCTGCATGTCCGGCACGACGAGGTCGTCCAGGACGGCGGTGGCCACCGGGCTCAGTGACCCGCTCAGCAACGGCAGCGCCGGATAGCGGGCCTGGTGACCCGTGGTCGCGGGCGGCCCGTCAACGAAGAGGAGATCGATCCCGGTCAGGTCCTCCCATGCCCGCCTCGCGTACCACGAGTAGGTTCGGCCATCAAGGCTGAAGTTCTCCAGCGGGGCGTCGCGTACCTCGGCGAGATCGCGGACGTCATGCCTGGCCAGGATGTCGCGGGTCTTGCGGCCGAAAACCGGGTCGTGATCGAGCGCGATGATCCGGCCGTCGATCCCGAACCGTCGCATCGCTAGCGCGAGCCACAGCGTGGACGCGCCGCTGCCGCATTCCACAACAAGCGATGGCCGTTCGGTAATGACCAGGTCGACCAGCACCACGAGCAGGTCTGGCGACGCTGCCCAGCCCCGGGTGGCGGGCAGCACGTCGCTGGCTGGCAGCACGGCACTCAGGTTCAGCAACGCTTCCAGCTGGCGGAATGTCTGCTTGATCTCCTTCTCGATCTTTTTCCCGACCTTTTTCTCGACGTCGGCTCCGACCCGCCGTACGATGTCGCGCGTGCCCTTAGTCTCGGCGGACAGGTTTCCGATCCGGCTGGCCAGGTCGAGGCTGTGCCTGAGCAGCAGCAGCAGACCGCCAAGCAGCGGCCCTAGCGCCATCAGTGCCACCGTCGGCACCGCGCCCGCGCCTGTTGCCAGCCCAAGTCCGAGCGCGCCAGCCAGCCACGCGGTGACCAGCACGGCTACTGTCTCGACGCGCACGACCTGCCGGATCAGTCGGCGCAATGCAGACTCCTTTATCCTGCGACGTTCACGCGGCCTGCCAGCCTCCTGCGAAACTGCCATTACCCTACTGTGATCCGCCCTGGCCGCGAGTAACGCAGAACGCGACACGGGCGTGCGCTGGCCGTCGCCTCCTGCGAGGCTAAGGGCAGAAGATGGCAGCGACCTGGATTCTGGCCGCATGATGTCCCGTTTCAGGCTGCGGCTGGCGGCCGGCGGCATACGGACACGAGGAAACACTAGGCGCCACGCCATGGTGTCACCTCGTATCCTTGGTGGGCGCACCGGAAGGCCGCGCTGACCGATCCTGACCGTGGCCGGAAGAATTTCCGGTCCGGGCCAGGCAAATCTGCTGTGTGTCACGTACTACGGGCATCTCGTAAATTCCGCTTCGAACGGAGACGGCCGATGCGTAAGAAAGTAATAGGGGCGCCCCTTGGGCTGGTGGCCGTGGCGCTTATCGCTGCGGCATGCGGCAGTTCATCGACGACCCCCAAGAGCTCGGGCAGCCCGGCAGCGGCCGGCGCTTCGGCCGCCTCCTCGGCCAGCGCGAGCTCATCGGGGACGGCCCTGAAGACCGCCAAGATCGGCGGCGTGACCGTGCTGACCAGCGCCAAGGGCTTCACGCTGTACTGGTTCGTCCCGGACACGGCGACCAAG
>JBEKCN010000798.1:0-3097 GCA_050014855.1 Streptosporangiaceae bacterium
GTGGACATCGTCGTCCCGGTCAAGGACGAGGAACGCGATCTAGCCCCCAGCGTCCGGCGGCTCTGCTCCTACCTGCGCGAGCAATTCCCTTTCTCCGCGCGGGTCACTATTGCCGATAACGGCAGCACCGACCGGACCTGGGCGGTCGCGACGGCGCTGAGCCGGGAATTGCCCGGCGTCACCGCCATTCATATGGAAAAGCCCGGGCGCGGCCGGGCGCTGCGCGCGATCTGGTCGGCCAGCGACGCTCAGGTCCTGGCCTATATGGACGTGGACCTGTCCACCGACCTGAACGCGCTGCTGCCGCTGGTGGCCCCGCTGCTGTCGGGACACAGCGACATCGCCATCGGCACCCGGCTCGCGCACGGCTCCCGGGTGATCCGCGGGCCCCGCCGGGAGGTCATCTCGCGCAGCTACAACCTGCTGCTGCGGGCCTCGCTCGGCGCGGAGTTCACCGACGCCCAGTGCGGCTTCAAGGCGATCCGCCGGGACCAGGCCCAGGTCCTGCTCCCGCTGACCGAGGACACCGGCTGGTTCTTCGACACCGAGCTGCTGGTGCTGGGCGAGCGGGCGGGCCTGCGTATCCACGAGGTCCCGGTGGACTGGATCGACGACACCGACTCCCGGGTCGACGTCGTGGCCACGGCCCTAGCCGACCTGCGCGGCATCGCGCGGCTGGGCGGCGGGCTCATGCGCGGCACCATCAAGGTGCCCGCGCTGCGCGAGGCGTCCATCCAGGCCCGTACGCCCGGTGGACGAAGCGAGCTGGGCTGGCAGATCGCCGGGTTCAGTGTCATCGGCGTGACCAGCACGCTGGCCTACATCGTCTTGTACCTGCTGCTGCGCAACGTCATGCCGGCCCTGGCCGCCAACGCGCTCAGCCTGCTCGTCACGGCCGTGGCCAACACCGCCGCCAACCGGCGGCTGACCTTCGGCATCAGCGGGCGCTCGCACGCGGCCCGGCACCAGCTCAAGGGCCTGCTCACCTTCGCGGCCGGCCTCGCACTCACCTCCGGCGCACTGGCCGGGCTGCACGCGGCCACGGCGTCGCCCGGCCGGGGTGCGGAGGTGGCGGTACTGGTCGCCGCCAACCTGGTCGCCACCGCGCTCCGGTTCCTGCTCTACCGCACGTGGGTATTCGGTGGCCCCCGCCCGCAGCACGCCGCGGCGACGGCCGGGCACCTTCCAGCCACCGATCCATCGATCCAGCCCGACGGGAGTATTCATTGACCGCCACGACGACCCCAGCCGCGCACGCGGGCGGAGCCCGGCACGCCCACAGCCACGGCAGACGGCTGCTGCGCGGGCCGGACACCGACCCGCGGTGGGTCCGCCCGGCCCTGGGCGGGCTGCTGGCCCTGACCGCGTTCCTTTACCTGATCAACCTCAGCCGGAACGGGTGGGCCAACGACTTCTACGCCGCCGCGGTCCAGGCCGGGACCAAGAGCTGGAAGGCGTTCTTCTTCGGCTCCTTCGACGCCTCGAACTTCATCACCGTGGACAAGACACCAGCCTCGCTGTGGGTGATGGAGATATCGGGCCGGATATTCGGCGTCAACTACTGGAGCCTGCTGGTGCCGCAGGCACTCGAAGGAGTGGCCACGGTCGCCGTGCTGTATGCGGCGGTCCGGCGCTGGTTCGGCCCCGCGGCCGGGCTCATCGCCGGGCTGGTCATGGCGCTGACCCCGGCCGCCGCGCTGATGTTCCGGTTCAACAACCCCGATGCGCTGCTCGTGCTGCTGCTCACCGTCGCCGCCTACGCCACCGTCCGGGCCCTGGAGAACGGGCGCTCGCGGTGGCTGGTGCTGGCCGGGGTCGTGCTCGGCTTCGCGTTCCTGACCAAGATGATGCAGGCGTTCCTGGTGGTGCCGGGGTTCGCGCTGGCCTACCTGTGGGCGGGTCCGCCGAAATTCGGGCGGCGGGTGTGGCAGCTGCTGCTGGCCGGGGCCGGCATCCTGATCGGCGGCGGCTGGTGGGTGCTGGTCGCCGAACTGGTGCCGGCCGCTGACCGGCCCTACTTCGGCGGGTCAACGAATAACAACATCCTGCAGCTGGCCATCGGCTACAACGGTCTCGGCCGCCTGGACGGCTCGGAGACCGGGTCCGTCGGCGGCCGGGGCGCGGGCGGCGGCGGCTTCGGCGGCGCGACCGGCATCACGCGGCTGTTCGGCTCGGAGTTCGGCGGCCAGATCAGTTGGCTGCTGCCGGCCGCCCTCCTGTCCCTGGCGGCCATGCTGTGGGTGTCCCGGCGTGCGGTCCGCACGGACCGGACGCGTGCCGCCGCGCTGCTGTGGGGCGGCTGGCTGGTCTGCACCGGGATGGTCTTCAGCTACATGAGCGGCATCATCCACCCCTACTACATGGTCGCCCTGGCCCCGGCCATCGCCGCGCTGGTCAGCGTGGGCGTGATGGCGCTGTGGGAGCGGCGGCTGGGATGGTTCGGCCGGATCTTCGCCGCGGCCAGCGTGGCGGTGACCGCCTGGTGGGCGCAGGCGCTGCTGGACCGGTCGCCGTCCTGGTTCCCGTGGCTGCGCTGGGTGGTGATCCTGGCCGGGCTGGCCGCCGTGGGCAGCATCCTGGCCGCTCCGTGGCTGCGTTCGGCGGCCGATCGGCTCAGCGGGCCGGGGCGGCTCAGCGGGCGGGGGCGGCTCGCGCTGGCCGCCATCCCGCTGGTGTGCGCGCTGGTCGCGGGGCTGACCGGGCCGGCGGCCTACGCCATCGACACGGTGGCGACCACGCATACCGGGTCGATCCCGAGCGCCGGGCCGCAGACGGCCGGGGCGTTTGGTGGCGGGGCCCCGGGTGGCGCCGGCGGCGCGGGCGGGCCCGGCGGGACCCGCGGCGGGACGAGCCAGGTCGGCGGTACCGCTGGGACGCGCGGGGCCAGCGGTGCCCTTGGCACGCGCGGGGCCAGCGGTACCGCGGCGGGAACGGCCGGCGGCTCAGCTGGCACCGGCGGCATCCCCAGCGGGACCAAGCCCAGCGGGACCGGGCGGTCGGGCGGGACGGGAACATCTGGCGGGAGCGGGACCACGGGCCGGCCCTCCGGGACAAGTACCGGGGCCGGGGCCAGCACCGGGGCCGGGGCCAGCACCGG
>JBEKCN010000799.1:0-3094 GCA_050014855.1 Streptosporangiaceae bacterium
CCGGCCGGAACGGATCGAATGCCGAGAGAGCGCATCTTCTGGCGAATGATCCGCGCCGTCGCGACGGCTCCGAGCGCGTTGCAGATGTCGAGCGCTCTTCGCAGCGCCAGCTCGTCAGGCGCATCGAGCAGCGCGAGCGCCGCGTCGTAGGGGCAGCCCAGCGCATCGAACAGTTCGGCTGCCTCGCGCTGGTTTCCGGTGAGCTGCAGCCGGTAGGGTTCGGCCAGTTCGCGCTGATTGGTCCGGGGTGATCCGGTGCGTCGCAGCCACACCGCGATCTCGCCGTTGAGCCAGGGATCCGTGGCGTCAGTGAAGGCGTCGTCCGCGAGTTCGGCTTCCTGCCGCGCCCCGGTCAGATCGCTCTCGAGCCAGCGGGCCTCGGCCCGGGCCAATCGGACGGCGCCGATGTACATCTGCCCGGTCGATCCGTCCGCGGCGGTCATCGCGGCATCCAGGTGCGGCCACACATCTCCCTGGTCGCGGCGCGCCGCGACCAGGGCCAGGCTGGTTACCGGGATCATGCGATTCACGGGTGAGGCGACGGAGGCAATGACCGCCTCGGCGATTCCCGCCAACTCGTCCCAGCGCCCGAGCCGCTCCAGGGTTGACGTCCGCACGCCGCGCAAGCAGGTGTAGTACGTGCCGAGATCGTGGTCCTCGCAATAGGCGACGCCGTCGTGGAAGTACGGGTCGGCCTTGGCATAGTCGCGGTTGCCGCAATGCAGCTCGTGCAGGTTCGTGTACGCGAAGCCGGCCTCGTACTCGATGCCGTTCTCGAGCGCGATCGACAGCGCGCGGCGCAGCACGGGCTCCCAGTCGCCACCCGCCAACCACAAGGCCTGCGCCTCAGTCGTCGCCGCCCGGCTCTGCACTTCAGGCACGCCGAATTTGACCGCGAGTTCCTGAGCGCGCCTGGCGAGCGGGACGACGACGTCCAGGCGCCCGGGCTCATTCCGAAACGCGGCGAGGGTCGCGTATGCCGCCGCGAGTTCCGGCGTGGGGCCGAGCGGTTCCAGGATGGCGACGGCGGCCTCGGCGGCGGCGAGGATCTCGTTGCCGCGGCACAGCCGCCACAACGCGGCGGACATCCGCCGGAGCGTGTCGCCTTCGCCGAGGGGGTCTCTGGCCGCCCGCCAGTTCTCCAGCGCCCGCGTGTAGGCGGTCTCGGCCTCGGGCCAGTGATCGATCATCGACAGCTCCGTCGCGAGCTCGATCCAGCGGGCCGCGATGCTGGCCGGCGCCTCGCCGTCCGCGAAACGCAGCGCGCGTTCGAACTGCCTGGCCGCTTCGCGATGGGAGGCCAGCGTGCGAGCGCGACGACCCGCCCGCGCAGCATGCTCCAGGGCGGCCGGCCCGTCGCCGGCCTCGTCGGCGTGAAAGGCCAGCCGGGCGTCATCGTCACAGCCGAGATTGCGCAGCCCCTGCAGGATCTGGGCATGGAGTTCGGAACGCCGGGCCGGCAAGACCACCTGCTCGATCGCCTGACGCGCGATCTCGTGCCGGAAGCGCGGAACCGGATGGCCGGCCACCAGCCCAGACGAGATGACCTCGGCCAGCGCGGGCTCGGCGACGACGTGGCGTAGCAGCCGCTCGTCGACGGTGCCGCCGATCAGGGCGGCGGCTTCGAGGGTCTCCCGTGCTTTCGGTCCGAGGCGGGCGGCGCGCGCCAGAACCACATCACGGGCCGAGCCCGGTACCTCGCCTGGGCCCGCTTCCAGCACCTCGTGGACGTAGAACGGGTTGCCGCCGGTGACCCTGTGCAACTCCGCTGGGTCGACTCCGCGCCCGGCTGAGAGCATCCGCACGGCTTGGGCACTGAGGGGAGCGAGCGGGAGGCGCCTCGCGCAGCGCTGGACGGCCAGATGGCCGAGAGCAATGCGCAGCGGATGGGTGTCGGCCAGCTCGTCGTTGCGGTAGCTCACGATCAATAGCACTGCGATCTCCCGGATCCGCCGCGCGAGAAAGCCCAGCAGATCGAGGGTGGCCTCATCGGCCCAATGCACGTCCTCGATGACGACGACCGGCAGCGGACCTGGCTCGCACAGCTCGGTCAGGAGCGCGTCGAAGAGTTCCTCCCGGGACGCGTCTGCCCGGCACAGCGACTGCAGGCGGCCGTGTACCTGCTGCGCAATGTCGAAGAGCGGACCGAGCGGCCGGGGCGTGAACATGCCGTCGCAGGCGCCCGGCAGAAGGCGTGAGTCGGGCAAGTCGTGCGTGAAGTGCTCCAGCAGGGCCGACTTGCCCACACCCGCCTCGCCTTCGAGCAGGACGAGCCGGCCTTCACCGCTACGCGCCTGTACCGCAATCTCGGCCAGCGCATCCAGCGCCGTCTTCCGCTCGAGAAGTGTCACTCGGCCGGTGCGCTGTTGCGGTGCGTGAGACTTGACAAGCGAGAGCGTGGTGTCGGGCATATGGCCTCCTCAGTCCCTGCGGCTCCGACGCTACGATTGGCTCACCTCGGACTCCATAGGGAGTACCCCCCCATATTTCTGGTGAGCCGCGGTTTTCTGGTGCGTTGCGGGCGCCGTCGAGACCAAGCCTGGGACGAGGCCACCGCCGTGCTGGCCCGGAAGCGTTACGCGATCCACTCGTGGAACGTCGCCTGACGATCATGTCGCCCAGGTACCGGAACCCATATGTCCGCCACGTACCGGAATTGTTGCTGACGATCTCGCCGCGTGGCTGTTTCCTGCGGCTGATCATCCGTATGCCCTTGGGCGGCAGGTTATGTTCCGTGTCGCCCAAACGGAAGTATGCCCACAGGGTCGTGCCGGGAACGGATGGTGTCGAGTCGGTCGTTCTGGTCGGGTGACCACGAACGGAGCACTGCGTCGGCGTCGTTTGCGCGGCCGATGAAGTTGATCAGTTCGATGGGCCCGCCGCCATACACCTCAGTGAGCGGGAGAAGCCCGATGGTCACCGCGGTGAGGACGCCGAGACCCCCCTTGCCGCCGCGCAGTGCCCAGAACAGGTCAGGGTAGGACTCCGCTGTCACGGTCAGGCTGCCGTCGGCGGGCGTGACAACCTCGACTGCCTGGATATGGTCGGCGCTGAAGCCGCAGGCGCGCGCCAGCGGGCCGAGACCTCCTCCCAG
>JBEKCN010000800.1:0-3091 GCA_050014855.1 Streptosporangiaceae bacterium
CAGCGTGCCGTCCAGGTATTGCAGAACCATGTCCTGGGTCCCGCCGAACGTTCCCACCACCAGCTGCTGGTTCCCCGAATTGCCGTCCCAAGGCGTCAGCGGCGTCAGCCCGCTGACCAGAATCCCCCCGCCGTAGGTGTAACGGGTGAACTCGACTCCGGTGTCTATATTCATGACGAAGATGACGTTGGTGTTTTCGGAAGGATAGGTCCCGAAGACGGCGTACTGCTGGCCGTTGATCTGGGCCACCGCCGAGGCAAACGTGTACCAGCTCCCGCCGGCGTGGGTCATGCTCTGCTCGGTGCCGTCAGCGTTGAGCCGGTACATGAACATGTCCTCCCACGGGGACATGACGCCGGCGAGCAGGACGCCGCCCTGACCGAAGCCGGTGGCCGGCCCGAACGCCAGGGAGGTCACCGGAGTCTGCGGAGAATTGTTGCCGGGGTTCGGCACGGCCATGTCGCCGATATGAGCGACCTGCTGCAGCGCGTGGTTGAAGATGAAAATGCCCTCATCCGACAGACCCACCGCAATGAACGTCTGGCCGCCGACCACGCCCACCGCCAGCGACGTCACCACAATGAGGTTGCCCCTGCTTTGACCGAAGACCCCGCCGTCATAGCTGAACTTGCTGGGCAGGTCGACCGTCCGGTCGGCGCAGGAGGCGGATGCGCAGGAACCGTTGTGCGGCAGCTCGTACAGGTGCAGTTTGTAGGTGGCGAGGTTATCGCCGCCACCCCAGGTGGCCCCGGCCATGTAGATGCTCGAGCTGTCCGCGGCCACCTTCACGCTGGTTAGCCCGTAGGTGGCACCCGCGTACGTCTCCTCGGAGCGCTGCCACACCGACTCGGTACTAAGTCCGCCACCGTTGAGTCCTTCGAGGCCGTCGTTGGGCGTGGCCATCAGATCCGTGGCGACGGACTGGACCACGTTGCCGCCGAACTTGTCGGCATTGGCGATCTTCAGGTCGCCATCCTGGGCGTAGGCCCGCTCGTCGTGGCCAGCGCCGGTGAAGTCACCGACGGCCTCGCCGTAGTTCAGGTTGGGCAGCGTGCTCGACTGGTCCTGGCTGATCGGGGGTTCCTGCTTAAGTGGCGGCGGCCCACCGAGCTCGCCCCCGCTGCCGCCGCTGCCGGTGGACAGATCGGCGCACTGGCCGGTGGCCTTGCCGGACACGGTGTTGGACTTACCCGAATCGGTCGGCGCGGGCTTGTTGGCTGAGCACGCCAGCGACCCGGTGATCGCGCTGCCGGTAATCACCACCGGCTTGCTGCCCTTGTTGCTGCTGACGGTGGTTGCCCCGGTGATCGAGGCAGCAGTCACGGTGACCCCGCCGGTGTTGCCGGTCAGCTTGACCGCACCCTTCTGGCGCAGCCCGGTGATCAGCACCGGGCCGGCCGATCCCGAGATGGTCAGCGGGCCGGCGCCCGTGTCACCGCTGTTGTCACCACAGGAGCCACCACCAAAGGTGACGGCCCCGGCCACGCGGCTGGCGCTGACCGCACCGGTCAGCGTGGACGCGCACACCAGCACCGGGCCCTTCCCCGACACAGACAACGCCCCCTTGATCGTGGACGCACTGATCTGCAGGCTGGCCGAGCCGCTGACCTGCACCGCCCCGTCCTGGGTCGCCTTGTTTAGGCACAACCGGCCTGAACTGGCCCGCAGCGCACCGTGGTGTACGCCAGTCACAGTCCGGGTGCACGCGCTGGACCCGGCGCTGGTCGTAGCCAGCGCCGCCGAGGTGCCCGTGATCAGCAGGCCCAGCGCGGTCAGCAGGACCGTCACCGCTGCCAGCCATCGGCGGCCCGTACTGGACCAGCTCCGGGACCGGTGGGGGTGTCCTCCGGTACCAGTCTTGTCGCACTGGATGTTCGGCATGCCGACGGCTCCGTCACGTGGGAAACAGGGGCGTACATCCCGGCCTATGACAGGCCCGGATGGCGGCCAGACTAAATTCGGCCCATCGTGGGGCACTACGTCTTTTTTGCGGCGAACATGCTGCAAAGATGCGGCGAAAGTGCGCGCCTTTGTTGGCTGCGAAAATGATGCGGTGACGCGACGATGGGGTCAGACCGCTCCGGTCAGCGGGCCCAGATCGACGCGCAACGGCACCACGGTACCGGCCTGGCGAACCGACACCCGGGTAGCGCCGTCGATGTTGACGCAGGTCAAACGCAATACATGCGTGCGCGGGCCGGCCACTAGCCGGTACGCCAGCGAGCAGGGCGGCTCGTAGGCGATCACCTCGCCGGTACCGGACACTTCCTGCCCGTCCTGGCGCAATCGCAAGCCGAACGCGGCGCCGATGCCGCCGGGCCAGTCAGCGTCACACTTCACCGCAACCACATCGGGCAGCCAGTCAGCCAGCCGCAGCGGCATGGCCAGGCGGTGGAAAACCGCAGCCAGCGACAGCGCCAGCAGCACTTCGTGGTCGATGACGGCCTACCTTCATGACGGCTTATCCGCAGCGCAGGTAGCTTCTCGAGGAGGTGAGTGCAGGTTAGGCTGACAAAAGGCGCGGGTACCAGCAGTTAGTTGCGGAAAAGATGCTGCAAACATGCGCCGGCATGATGACCAGGTAGCTCGGGTCGGTGGTGGGAGGACCTGCGGTTGAACGACCTGGACGCGTTCCGAGAGGCGGTGCGTGTGCGCCGCCGGACGGCCGGCCGTACTCAACAGCAACTGGCCCGGGCCATCGGCCTGCATCCAAACGTGCTGAGTCACAAGCTGCATCAGCGCGGGGCCGTGCTGACGCCAGCCGAGGTCGTCGCCATCGTGGCCGCCCTGGCCGACTGGAAGGTGATCGGCTCGGCCGCCGAGGCCCGGACGGTTGCGTTGATGGCCGTGCCGGAACGGGCCCTCCCCGCGCAGCCGTGGACGGCTGGGCCGCTGAGCAACCTCCCGCCCGGACAGGCTGCAGCCGAGCCGACGGCCCGCATGACAGTGCCTGACCCCAGGCCGAGCGGCGAACACGACGTCGGCCACCTGACCCCGACACCGGTACCGGTGACCGAACTGGTGGGCCGGGCCGCCGAGGTCACCTCGGTGGTGGCGGCTGTCGCCACGAGCCGGCTGGTCACGCTCACTG
>JBEKCN010000801.1:0-3082 GCA_050014855.1 Streptosporangiaceae bacterium
CCGCTCCTGTTCGGCTCGCGGCTGGTCGCCCAGTACGGCATTGCCCGCCGCCAGCACGGCTTCTCCGATGCTGAGCTGGCCGACCTGGCCCGGATGTCGGTACTGGGTTCCGCCGCGCCCCCAGCGGTGCGCACGGAGACGCTGGCGGCCATCGGTGACTGGCTCGCCGCCTGACGTCAGGGCGAGGTGCCGACGAGTACCGGCTCTATAACCAGCGTCACGCCGAAGGCGTCGCGCACACCGTCACGGATCTGCCCGGCCAGGGCCAGCAGGCTGGACGTGCTGGCGCCGCCGGGGTTGATCAGGGCCAGCGTGTGCTTGGACGAGATACGGGCCGGCCCGGCGTGGCCCGGCCCGGCGTGGCCCTTGCCGAAGCCGGCGTGCTCGATCAGCCAGGCGGCGGGAACCTTCACGTGCCCGTCCCGGCCCGGGAACTGCGGCACGCGCACGTCCGGTCCCTGGGCCCGCTGCGCCCGGCGGGTGACGCCGGCGAACTCGGCCTCGGTGAGGATCGGGTTGGTGAAGAAGGACCCGGCGCTGCGGGTGTCCGGGTCGCCGGCGTCCAGCACCATGCCTTTACGGGCGCGCAGCTTCAGCACGGCCGCGCGCGCCTCGCCGAGAGGAACCCGCTCGCCCACCGTGACCCCGAGCTCGGTGGCCAGCTCGGGATAGCGGACCGGAGCGGATCGCGGGCCAGGCGTGAGCCGGAAGGTGACGGCCAGGATGACGAATCGCCCGGTGGGCGATCCGGGGGTGAAGGGCGTGCGCTTGAAGGAGCTGGTCCGGTAGCTGAACCTGCACGCCGCGGCCGGGATCTCGGCCACGTGGCGGCGCTCACGGTCATAGGCGCGCACACTGGTGATCGTGTCGGCCACCTCCTGGCCGTAGGCACCGACGTTCTGGATCGGGGTGGCGCCGGCCAGGCCGGGAATCCCGGACAAGCATTCCAGGCCGGCCAGTTCGGCGGCGACGCAGTGCGCCACCACGTCGTCCCAGTTCTCGCCCGCGGCAACGGTCATGGCCTGAGCCCCGGGATCAGCGGGGGCGAAGGAGAGCCCCCGGGTCGCCACCCGGACGACGATGCCGGGGAAGCCGGCGTCGGAAATCACCACGTTGCTGCCGCCGCCCAGTACGAACACCGGCTCGCCACGCTCGTCGGCGTCGCGGACCGCGGCCACCAGGGCCGCCTCGTGGGCAGGCTCGGCCAGGGTGGCGGCCGGGCCGCCGAGACCCAGGGTGGTGAAGGCGGCCAACGGCACCTGCGTGCGCATCAGGGCAGGACCACGACCGCCCGGGCGCGGGTCAGGACCTTGGTGCCGCCCGACCGGGCCACCAGGGCCAGGACGACCTTGTTCCCGTCGAGCTTCTCCTCGACGGTGCCGCTGACCTCGATCGTCGTCCCCTTGTCGTCGTCGGGCACGACGACTGGCGAGGAGAAGCGCACGCCGAACTCGACCACGGCACCCGGATCCCCGGCCCACTCGCTGGCGAACCGGCCGGCCTCGGCCATCGTGAACATGCCGTGCGCGATGACATTGGGCAGGCCGACCGACTTGGCGATCCGCTCGTTCCAGTGGATGACGTTGAAGTCACCGGAAGCGCCCGCGTACTTCACCAGGTCAAGCCGGGTGACCCGGTAGCTCTTCGGCTCTATCTCGGCGCCCGGTTGCACGTCCGCGTATTTGACCGTTGCTGCCACGTTCCCGCCCTCCGCTTCACACTCGGGGCCGTTGCCCCCGTCAGCCCCGGTTTTCCCGGTCTCCCCCGATGTCGTTCGTATCCCGGTGCGGCTACCCGGCCCGGTCCCCCGGCCCAGCCTCGCTGTCCTGTCCAGCAGGGACTGTCATGCCCAACAGATGGCCGCACCCCGCACCTCAGCCCGCGCCGCCTCGTTCGACGAGCGCGGACAGGGCGGTGCAGACGTGCTCACCGCCGGTGGTGCTGATGTCGGTCCGGGTGGTGAGCATGACATTGCGCCCGGCGTCCCGGATGTCGGTGATCGTCGACTGCGCGACCACGATATCGCCGGCGTGCAGCGGGCGCGCGTGCTCGAACCGCTGTTCGCCGTGCACGACCATCGAGTAGTCCAGGCCCAGGCCCTCGTCCAGGACCGCGTAGGAACTGCTGGCCATGGTGATGACGATCGCGAACGTAGGCGGCGCGATGACGTCCGGATACCCGGCCGCCTGGGCCGCCGCCTGGTTGCGGCAAAGCGGGCTGGGATCGCCGATCGCGTCGGCAAACTCAGCGATCCTGATCCGGCTGACCTCGTACGGCTCGGACGGCGGGAAGCTCCGGCCGATGTAGTCCCGGTTGAGGGCCATCGGGCCGGTTTAGCGGGTTTCCCGGTGCGGCTGGTGGCACCGGCAGTTCGGGCAGTACTTCTTCAGCTCGAGGCGGTCCGGGTCGTTCCGCCGGTTCTTTTTGGTGATGTAGTTCCGGTGCTTACACTCCTGGCAAGCCAGGGTGATCTTGGGCCGGACGTCGGTGGCAGCCACGGCGCGGTGCCTTTCGTTTTGGGCCTCTCTCGGCCAACTGGGACAAGCGGGGTTGCTAACGAGCGCGACCCCTCCGATATTTCGTAGCGGAGGCCGGACTTGAACCGGCGACACAGCGATTATGAGCCGCTTGCTCTGCCTGACTGAGCTACTCCGCCCGGGCCCATCGTCGACCAGGGCTGGGACCGATGGCAAGCGATGGAAAGCGTTAGTCAGATTACCCGATCCCGCGCCCGCCGCGTGACGGGCGGCATGTACTCGCGGCCCGGCGACCGCTGCCACCAGGCTCCGGTCTCCCGGAGCTCGCGCCAGGTCGTGAAACGGTAGCGGTACAGCATGGCCCGGACGAACACGGGCGGCGCGTCGGGGAACGGGTTGCCGCGCAGCAGCTTGAGGACACCGGGGTCACCGGCTAGGACCCGGTACAGCAGCGGCACGAACCACGGCTCCGCGTACCGGGGTGACAGCGCGGCGAACCACATCAGCCAGTCCAGCCGCAGATGGTAGGGCGCCACCTGCGGCGGCCGCCGCCGCGGATCACCCGGTTTGCCGTTGAACTGGTACTCAACCCACTGCGTGCCGGG
>JBEKCN010000802.1:0-3077 GCA_050014855.1 Streptosporangiaceae bacterium
GCAAGCCCCAGAACATGCCCCAGGTCGCCCCGCGGCCGACCAGATGGTGCTGCGTGTGCACGTGGTAGTCGCCCTTAGCGTCGCGCGCGATCACCGCGATCGCTTCCGGCTCGATGATCAGGTCCTTGGCCAGCCGCCGTGCCTCGTCGGCCGCGGCCTCGGCGGTGGCCTCGTCCGGGTACCCAATCGCGATCAGATCAGACATGATCTTCCTTTTCTCAGACGGCAACGAAGGTAAAGGCCAGTTGATCAACCCAGCGCGCTCTGCGCCCCACCCGCGACGGGTGAAGTTCAGCAGGCGGTGGCAGGCAGAAAATCGTGGTTAACAGAAGATGGCCGGACGGCTACCGGGGCGGATGACGCCTTAGTGGACACTAAGGCCGGTTTCGGCATATTCCTGGACCTGAACCAATGATCGCTGGCGGTGCCGTGGCTGAAAGGCGCAGCCCTGGCGGAGTGCCGGGGGCAGCAGCGCGATCGGAGCGTTCGCTGCGGGTGATGCAAATCCCCGAGTCGAGCCGCGCCGGTCCCGGCGTGTCCATCGAGACTAAATTCCACGCCCCGGGCCTGCGCGAGAAATGGGTCGAGCGGGCCGGCCTCATCCAGTCCCTGGCCGGCGCCACCGCCACCAAGCTGGTGCTGGTGGAAGCGCCCGCGGGGTTCGGCAAGACGACGCTCGTAGCGCAGTGGCGGGCGGGCACCCTGGAGAGCCGGCCGTTCGCCTGGATCTCGCTCGACCGGGGTGACAATGACCCGGCCACACTGTGGTGGTACATCAGCCACGCGCTGCGGCGAGCGTGCCCGGAGCTCGGCAGTGAGCCAGTGCCGCTCGAGCGTCCCGTCCAGGTACGCGAAATCACCGGAATCTTGCTCCCGGGCCTGATCAACGACCTCGACGCGCTCGCGGCGCCGGTCGTTCTCGTGCTTGACGACTACCAGGACATCATCGAGCCCAGCTGCCACGAGCAGGTCGCGTTCCTGCTGCAGCATCTCCCGTCCTCGGCTCAGATCGTGCTTATCACGCGGACGGCTCCGCCGCTGCCGCTGGCGGCGCTGCGTGCCGCCGGTGACATGATCGAGATCCGGGGCCCCACGCTGCGCTTCTCGGCCGCCGAGGCGGCGCTGCTGGTCGAGGCGATCTCCGGCGTCCATCTCGGTGAGCCCGACGTTGCCGTACTCGTCGAGCGGACGGAGGGATGGCCGGCCGGGCTGTACCTCGCGGCGCTCTCACTACGCGGCCATCCATCACCAAGCGCCTTCGTCCGCCAGTTCACCGGCGACAACAGGTTCATCACCGACTTCCTCGTCGAGGAGGTCCTCAGCCGCCAGCCGGCCGAGATCCGGCAGTTTCTTGCGCGCACGTCCATCCTCAGCAGGTTCTGTGCGCCACTCTGCGCTGCTGTGGTCGGGACGACGAACACGGCGGAGATCATCGACATCATCTACCGGGAGAACCTGTTCATCGTGCCGCTGGACGAATACCGGCAGTGGTTCCGCTATCACGGTCTCTTCGCGCAGGTGCTCGGCGGCTACCTGCGGCGGACCGACCCTGAGGTCGTTCCCGTCCTGCACGAGCGCGCGAGCGCCTGGCACCGGCAGTGGGGGTCGGTGGATGAGGCGATCGAGCACGCGCTCGCCGGCGGTGATCATGCCGGGGCCGTCGGCCTGGTGGCCAGCCACTGGTATGGCTACGTCGATTCCGTGCGGCTAGTGACGCTGCGCAGCTGGATCGGCTCGCTCGATGACAGCGCAATCGACGCCGATCCGGTCGCCGCGCACTGCGCGGCGTGGGCCGCGGCCCTGGCCGGCGACCGGGAACTCGTCCGGCACTGTATTCCGGTCATGGAAGCAGCCGAGCGGGAGGAGCCGCTGCCTGACGGCATGCGGTCGCTGAAATCCTCGGTCGCGATGCTGCGGGGCCTCTATGGGTTCGAGGGCTACCGGGTGATGCGTGACTCGGCGGCCCTGGCGGTCGAGCTGGAGGATGACCCGGCGACGCCCTGGTATGCCCTGGCCCGGGTGGCGTTTGGCTTCAGCCGCTACCTGTCCGGTGAGCCGGGGGTGGCGGAGGGCCCGCTGGAGCAGGCCATCTCCAGCGAGCCAACGATCCCGCTGGTGCGCATGCTCGGCCTGGCCGTGCTCTCGCTGGTGGCCGTCGATACGGGCCAGCTGGCGCGAGCCCGGGAGCTCGCCCGGGCGGCCCTCAGCCTCGGCGCCCGCGGAGGTGTCATCGAGACGCAAGCCAGTGCCCTGGCCTACCTGGCCGCCGGTGCCGTGTCTGCGGCGCGGGGCCAGCTCGCGGCGGCCCGTAGCGAGCTCGAGCATGCGGTCGAGTTCCGTGAGACAGTGCCGGGGATCAGCCCGTGGGCCACGGTGGAGGCCATCGTCAGCCTGGCGCAGGTGCTGCTGGCCATGGGGGACCGTTCAGGGGCTGCAGCGCTGCTCGACCAGCAGCGCCTGATGGTGATTTCGCTGGCGGACCCCCCTGAGGCCCTGAAGGCCCGGCTGGAGCGGCTGGAACGGCAGGCCGCCGGCCGCCGGATCGCGTCGCTTGATGACCCGCTTACCGAGCGCGAGGTGGCGGTACTGCGCCAGGTCCAGGGCCCGCTCTCGTTGCGCGAGATCGGGCAGGAGCTGCATCTGTCGGCGAACACGATCAAGACCCACGTTCAGGCGATCTACCGCAAGCTGGGCGTGTCCAGCAGGCATGACGCCGTCGAACGAGGCCGTGAGACCGGCATCCTGTAATGCGCGAGACCCGATCCGAGAGCAGGTGAGATGGCACATGGCTAACGGGGCGCCCCGATGACCGGGTGGCCGGACCAGCCGGTTATCTACGAGGTCAACACCGCGATCTGGCTCAGCGAGCTGTCGCGGGCCAGCGGGCGGCGGGTGACCCTGGCCGACGTGCCGCCCGCCGCCTGGGACGATGTCACGCCGGCCGGCATCGACGCGGTCTGGCTGATGGGGGTGTGGGAACGGAGCCCGGCCGGCCTCGCGCTGGCCAACGCGAACGCCGGACTGCAGGCGTCGTTCCGGGACGCGCTGCCCGATCTGCGGCCCGACGACGTGATCGG
>JBEKCN010000803.1:0-3074 GCA_050014855.1 Streptosporangiaceae bacterium
GACGGCTTCCGGCAGGAGCTGTCCCACCCGGGCGGCGGCCTGCCGTCCTACCCGCACCCGCGGCTGATGCCCGGCTTCTGGGAGTTCCCCACCGTCTCCATGGGCCTCGGCCCCCTCAATGCCATCTACCAGGCCCGCTTCAACCGGTACCTGCTGGCCCGCGAGCTGCACGACACCAGCCGCTCGCACGTGTGGGCGTTCCTCGGCGACGGGGAGATGGACGAGCCGGAAGCGCTCGGCGCGATCGGCCTGGCCGCCCGCGAGGAGCTCGACAACCTCACCTTCGTCATCAACTGCAACCTGCAGCGGCTGGACGGCCCGGTCCGCGGCAACGGCAAGATCATCCAGGAGCTCGAAACCTACTTCCGGGGCGCGGGCTGGAATGTGATCAAGGTCATCTGGGGCCGGGACTGGGACCCGCTGCTGGCCCAGGACACCGATGGCGTGCTGGTCAACAAGATGAACACCACGCCGGACGGGCAGTACCAGACCTACTCGGTGGAGGCTGGCGGCTATATCCGGGAGAACTTCTTCGGCGGCGACCCCCGGCTGCGCGCCATGGTCCAGCACCTGTCCGACGACGACCTGCGGAACCTGTCCCGCGGCGGGCATGACTACCGCAAGGTGTACGCGGCGTTCAAGTCCGCACGCGAGCACGTCGGCCAGCCCACGGTGATCCTCACGCACACGATCAAGGGCTGGACCCTCGGCCCGGACTTCGAGGCGCGCAACGCCACCCACCAGATGAAGAAGCTCACGCACGCCGAGCTGAAGGAATTCCGGGACCGCCTCTACCTGCCGATCTCGGACGCCGCCCTGGAGGCGGACCTGCCGCCGTACTACCACCCGGGCGAGGGCTCCGAGGAGATCCAGTACATGAAGGAGCGCCGCGCGGCGCTGGGCGGCTACCTGCCCAAGCGCGTCGTGCGGGCCAAGCCGCTGCCGCCGGTCGCGGACAAGACGTACGACGAGCTGAAGAAGGGCTCGGGCAAGCAGCCGGTCGCCACCACGATGGCGTTCGTCCGGCTGCTCAAGGAGCTGATGAAGGACAAGGAGATCGGCGCGCGGTTCGTGCCGATCATCCCCGACGAGGCGCGCACGTTCGGGATGGACTCGCTGTTCCCGACCGCGAAGATCTACTCCCCGCACGGCCAGACCTACGAGGCGGTGGACCGGAATCTGCTGCTGTCGTACAAGGAGTCCGAGAAGGGCCAGATCCTGCACGAGGGGATCACCGAAGCCGGCGCGATGGGCTCGATGATCGCGGCCGGCACGTCCTACGCGACGCACAGCACGCAGATGATCCCGGTGTACATCTTCTACTCGATGTTCGGCTGGCAGCGGACCGGCGACCAGATGTGGGCGCTCGGTGACCAGCTCGGCCGCGGCTTCCTGCTCGGCGCGACGGCCGGGCGGACCACGTTGGCCGGCGAGGGGCTGCAGCACAACGACGGCCACTCGGTGCTGCTGGCCTCGGTCAGCCAGGCGTGCGTCGCCTACGACGCCGCCTGGGCCTACGAGATCGCCTACATCATGCGGGATGCGCTGCGCCGGATGTACTCCTCGACCCCGGACCACCCCGAGGGCGAGGACATCTTCTACTACCTGACCGTCTACAACGAGCCATACCCGCAGCCGGCCGAGCCGACCGCCTTCCCCGGCGGGAAGGCCGCGCTGGAGCAGGGCATCCTGCGCGGACTGTACGAGTACGCGCCCGCCGCCGGCCACGACGCGTTCGGGACCGGCGCGGCCCGCACGGGCCAGGGAACCGCCCACCCGCAACAAAACGGCAGTGAGCGTCCCGCCGACGGCGCGGGCCCGCGGGCCAGCGGGGACCACCCCGAGCCGAACGCGCAGATTCTCGCGTCCGGCGTGGCCATCCGGGCGGCCCTGCAGGCGCAGAAGCTGCTCGCCGACGACTGGGGCGTGGCCGCATCGGTGTGGTCGGCGACCTCGTGGACCGAGCTGCGCCGGGAGGCGATGGCCTGCGAGGAGTGGAACCTGCTGCACCCGGACACCGAGCAGCACGTGCCGTACGTGACCCAGGTGCTGGATGGCCGGCCGGGCCCGGTCGTCGCGGTCAGCGACTGGATCCGGGCCGTCCCGGACCAGATCGCCCGCTGGGTACCGGCGCCGTACACGTCGCTGGGCACCGACGGGTACGGCTTCTCCGACACCCGCGCCGCGGCCCGGCGGTTCTTCCACGTCGACGGCGAATCGATCACCCTGGCCGTACTCAGCCAGCTGGCCAAGCGCGGCGAGGTCAAACCGGACGTGCTCGCTCAGGCCATCGACAGGTACCGCCTCGACGTGCCGGTGAGCGAGGCCCTGGTGGGCCCCCCGCCCCCGGCCCGGACCGACACCAAGAACCAGCCTGAGGTCCGCGCCTAGGCGGGCCTGGCCATGATCGGCGCGGGTTTCCGCAGATGCTGCGGGACCCGCGCCGGTTCATGAAAAACCGGTTGCGGCGCGGTACGTACGGGCTGAGGGTGGCGGCATGGGATTCTTTGACGACGTGCCGGCCCCCGTGCCGGAGCCGCTCTGGCGGCATCATCATCCATGGGACCCGCCGGAGGCGGAGTTCGCCGGCATCGTGCCCATCGACGCGACGCTCCTCGGCCGCACCGACCAGGCCGCCGTGGCCATCACCGGGCTGGCCGCGTTCAGTAACGGGTTCGAGATCCAGCTCACCGCGCACTCCCGGCCAGGCGAGGGCAACGATGCCCGGCCCGGCCTGGGGCGGGCCGGGCGCTCGCTCCGGTTCGGCCTGCAACTGCCCGATGGCCGCAGGGTGTTCGGCCGCCACGGCCCCGGGCGGCCCGGCGGCCCGGACCAGGAGCCGGAGGGGCCTCTGCTGCACGCGTTTGCGGGTGGCGGCACACCGCTCTCGTTCCTGTCCCGGTGGTGGGCCTGGCCGCTGCCGCCCAAGGGCGCGCTGGAGTTCGTGGCCGAATGGCCCGATCTGGGCCTGCCCGAGTCCCGGGTCAGCCTGGATGCCGGGATGATCCTGGACGCAGCGGACCGCGCCATCCGGCTCTGGCCGGAGCCCGGCGCCGCCTGACCCTGGCATCAGG
>JBEKCN010000804.1:0-3073 GCA_050014855.1 Streptosporangiaceae bacterium
GCCGGAATGGTGATCATTGCCAGGTGTGCCCGCTGTGCCTGATGTTCCGTCCGCTGAGGAGCTGTCAGCTCTTCCTGCTGTGGTGCTGGCTGAGCAGCTGGTGGAGGCGTACCGGCTGGTGGCTGAGCTGACTGGGCAGGTGGAGTTGCTGACCGGGCAGGTGGAGTGCTTGTCGGTGCGGGTGGAGGAGCTGGACTGGCAGGCCCGCAAGGACTCCTCCACGTCATCGCGTCCCCCTTCATCTGATAGCCCGCACAAGGCCCCACGCCTGGGAAGCTGTCCCAGCATCGCAAATTATTGATCTTGACGGTGTATGAGCTGGACGTCGATAAGGTCGGGTCATCACTGCGGAGCGCCTCTAACTACCCGCCCCGGCCATATACCGGCCGCACCGCAGCTAGGTAGACACGCCAAGATCCCCCCAGGATCACCCGGGCACCATCACTTCGGCTTGCGGTCGGGGCTTTCGGCGAGCACCGGCCGATGGTCGCGGCCACCTCGGCCGGGGTGAGCGTCTCCGGCGGGCACCTGCCGCCCTTGTTCGCCGGCGCGTCCGCCCGGGCCCGCCAGCTGCGCGCGCTCATAAAATCCCAGAAACGTTGGGTGTGGCTTTTTGGACAATAGCCACACCATATAGCCGCCCGCTGACACCGCCTGGGAGGCCGCGGGCGAAGGCCACACTATTTCCGGCCAGAAGGCCTCCCGGGATCTGGCCCGCGAGTTCACTGTCTTCCTGTGCCTTGCGGCGTGTCGGGTAAGCGGTACGGTGAACCAGCTCGACCTTCAGCGCGGCGTTGAAAGATTCGGCGAGCGCATTATCGTAGCAGATGCCTGTCCTGCCGACAGATTGCCTGATCTTCAGGTCCTTCAGGACTCCAGCGAACTCGGCTGACGTGTAATTGCTCCCGCGATCACTGTGGAATATCGCTCCTTCCGGGAGGCTAAGGTTCCTGGCTGCCATCCTGATGGCATCGCTGATAAGGGGTGTCTTGTAATTATCGTCCATCGCCCAGCCGACGAGCTTGCGGGTCGCGCAGTCGATAACCGTGGCGAGATAAAGCCATCCCTCCCAGGTGAAGATATAGGTGATGTCGCCGACCATTTTCTCGCCGGGCCTTCCCGCGGTGAAGTCGCGGTTGACCAGGTCCGGGATCGGCCCCGCGGCAGCGTCCTGGACGGTCAGCGACCGGCGCGGTTTCGGCTGGCACGGCACCAGGCCCAGCTCGCGCATGAGCTGGCGGACCAGCTCGTCGCTGACCTGTTCGCCGCCGCGCACCAGGACGGCGTGGATCCGCCGGTACCCGTAGGTCTCGCCGTTGGCCTCGAACAGTGCCTTTATCTTGATCTTGAGCAGTTCCCGGCGCGCTGCGGTCGTGCTTTCCGGCCGGGACCTCCATTCATAATAGCCGGATTTAGATACGCCGGTCCACCTGCACATCTGCATGACCGTGGGAGCGGTGGCGGCCGCCTCGATGGCAGCGTCGTACTCAGCGTCGATGAACTCGTATTTACCGGTCACCGATGCTCCCTCGCGAAGTACGCGGCCGCTTTTTTCAGGAACGCGTTTTCCATCTCCAATTCCCGGTTGCGCCGCTCCAGCTCCTGGAGCCGCGCCCGGTCCGGCATATCCAGCGGAAGCTGTTCCCCCGAACGCTCCCGCCGGTAATCTTTCACCCAGAATCCGAGAGTGGTATCGTTCACTCCGAGTTCCCGGGCCACCTGAGCAATCGGCCTGGAAAGGTCGACCACCATTTTGACGGCTTCTTCCTTGAACTCCGGAGAATACCTTTTAGGATTCTTGCTCCCCACCATTTGATCCCCCGTCCTTTCCGGCGAAGATCCTATTGGATCCCTGTCCGGAAACTCCGGGGCACCTCAACCAGGCACCCTCGACCGGGTTCAGGTCCGGGGCATAGGCCGGCAGCTGGACGACGGTCAGCCAGTCCTGGTGCGGCTGCAACAGGGTGCGCATCACGCCGCTGACATGCGTGTTCAAGTTGTCCCAGCACAAGATGACCGGGGCATGAAGCTGGGTGTGCGCGGCGGTGACCAGGCCAGCGTAATCGGCTTCGGACAGGGAGCGGCGCTCGCCCTTGCGCCCGGTGTGGATGCGGGCCCGGTAGAAGAACCGGCTGCGGGCACCGGGCCGGTAGCAGGTCATTCCTGCCATGGACACCCGCCCGGAGCCTTTCCCGTGCACCACGGCCACCGGGGTGTGGCCGCGGCGGGCCCAGGTGCGGGCCTTCGGCGGGCGCAGGGACTGCCCGGCCTCGTCCTCGAAGCACAAATACGCCCCGGTCGCCGCCGCTAGCCTCGAAGCTTCACCCAGGTCACATCCCGCCAGGTCGCGATCGCGGCCTCGTCGCGCTCCGCCGCCCGGTGCACCGGGACCTGCGGGGAGTACCCGATCCGGTGCAGCAGATAACAGGTGCCGCGCAGCGTGTAGCGCACATGAAACAGCCACCCGATCAGCGTGGTCACCCGCTCCAGCGTCCACCGCTGGTCCTCATCCCAGCCCCAGCCGGCCGAGCCCTGCTCCAGCGCCGCCCGCAGCCGGGCCAGCTGCGCCGGGCCCAGCCGGTACACCGCCCCGCCCGGCCCCTTCGAGACCAGCGCCGCGGTGCCGCCGGCCCGTTAGCACCGCCGCCACTGATACGCGGACTTCGTGCTCACCCGCAGCTCATGGGCCACCTGTACCGGCTTCAAATCCTGCTCGTACATCGCTGCGGCCGCCCGCCGCACCCGCTCCCGCCGCGCCCTCCCCGCAGCGGTCAGGCCACCACCATCGGAATATCTCATACACCCCGGCGTAGACCCGCCGGCGCCCAAGATCACGCAGGCACGCCGACTGTGATCAGGCAGACACAGATGCGGACCCTAGCCTTTCAATCCCTGTGCGAGTGGTGTCGGCGGTGTCGCTGGTCAGGACTCCAGGTAGCGGAGGACGGCAAGTACCCGGCGGCGGTCGGCGTCGGAGGGGCCAGGCCGAGCTTGCTGAAGATGTTGCTGATGTGCTTTTCCACCGCCCGCTCGGAGATCACGAGGAGCCCGGCGATCGCGCCGTTGGAGCCGC
>JBEKCN010000805.1:0-4074 GCA_050014855.1 Streptosporangiaceae bacterium
CGCGACGACATCGCCGCCCTCACCGCCGGGTACGGCCTGATCGTCGCTGACGAGTGCCACCACGTCCCGGCCGCCGCGTTCGCGGACGCCGTCAGGCAGATCCCGGCGCGGCGATGGCTCGGGCTGAC
Organism: Streptosporangiaceae bacterium; assembly: GCA_050014855.1. Lineage (GTDB taxonomy): Bacteria > Actinomycetota > Actinomycetes > Streptosporangiales > Streptosporangiaceae > Bog-532. The sequence goes on from JBEKCN010000805.1 coordinate 129, forward strand.
CGCCACCCCCTATCGCCGCGACAAGCTCGATGACCTGATCGGCATGCAGGTCGGCCCGGTCCGGCACACCATCGCCACACCCCGGCAGGCCGCCGACGGCATGCCCATGCTGCCCGGCAGCGCCCCCGGCGGGCGGCCAACGCCAGTGCTCCACCTCCACCGGACCGCCTACCGCTATGACGGGTCCGCCAACCCCACCACACCAGGCGGGATGACCGTCATCTACAAGGACCTGATCGCCAGCGACCAGCGCACCCGCCAGGTCATCGCCGACGTCACCGCGGCCCTCGCCAAGGGCAGGAACTGCCTGGTCCTTACCAACTGGACCAGCCACCTGCAGGCAATGGCCGACGCTCTCCGCGCCCTCGGGCACGACCCGGTCACCCTCAAGGGCGGCATGGGCGCAAAGGACCGCGCCGCCGCGCTCGCCCGGCTCAACCTCCCGTCCGGCGGGCCGCCCCTGCTCGCCGTCGGCACCGGCCAGTACGCCGGGGAAGGATTCGACTGCCCGCCACTGGACACCCTGTTCCTCGCCGCGCCCGTCGCAAGCAGGGGACGCCTCCTGCAGTACGCCGGGAGGATCCTGCGCCCCTACGACGGCAAGGCGACCGCAGAGGTCCACGATTACCACGACGAACTCACCGGCGTCCTCGCCTCATCCCTCGCCAAGCGCGCCCCCGGCTACACCAGTCTCGGCTTCCCCGACCCCCGCAAGCTCTCCTACACCCCCAGCGCCGACAGGGCGCGGCCGGCCTAGCCGGAAGGACCAGCAGCATGGAGCGGATGGCCTGCTCGCCAGCCTCTCGTCATCAAGGACGGAATCAGTCGGCTGGTAGCAGGGTGAGCCGTTCTCCTTTGGGCAGGTGCCGGGGGGCGACGACAAGGAAGTCACGGCGATCCAGGGCTGCGACCTCGCGGACGTCGAGCCGCTCAGCGAGAGCGATCACACAGGCGTCCACCACCTGCAATCGCAGTGAAGCATAGGTGGTCAGCAACTCAGCCATGCGACCGTAGTCATGCGGAGTCGCCTCGATCACCCGCAACTCGTCTTCGGCGATCGCAGCACAGAACTCCGCAGCCAGGCCAGCGCGTCCGCGACGCTGCGGGTCGGCGAGCAGATGGCAGACCTCGGTTACGGCCAGCGACGGGATGACCAGGCGGGACCAGTTCTCCCGCAGGAACTCGGCGCAGCGGCCATGCTCTCGGTCAGCGGCGTTAAATGCGGCGACCAGCGGCCCCGTATCGCACAAAATCACGCTGACGCAGCCCCGCCGGCCTCCTCACGATCGGCATAAGTCAGGTACTTGTCATGATTGCGGCCCAGGTCCGCCGGGCCCCGCAGGGAACCAATCAGCGCGGACAGATGTCTTGGCAAGGCAGGCAGCTTCTCAGGCTCAGCCGTTTCGTCACCCGGGCGCGTGTCCTCGGTCATACCGCCAGTCTAGAGCCCGCATCGCCGCGCTGCAGAGCACGGCCTCATCCGCCACCCGTGCCATAGCCATCGGCCCTTGTTCGGCCGGCGCACGGCCGACGGAAAGTTGGCCGTATGGCCTGGCCGTGCCGTCAGCGCAACCCGCGGCCGCAATAACCGACCGGGCCGCGATCCACGTTGCTGCCGCGATAGGGGGATACAGATGAACAGGTTTGATGTGAGCGTGTATGCGATCCGGCACCGGCCGGGGCGCCGCCGTCCGTTCGAGGTCCGCTGGCGGGCTGCTGGCCGAGCCAAGTCAAAGTCCTTCCTTACTCGGGCCCTAGCAGACAGCTACCGGGCAGAACTGGTCCGCGCCGCCCGCAAGGGCATGGAGTTCGACTCGCAAACCGGCGAGCCGGTGCTGTGGGCTGAGCCGGGACCGGTGACCGTGACCTGGTACCAGCATGCGGCAGCCTACGTGGCGATGAAGTGGCCGGCCCTGGCCGCACATTCGCGGGCCAGCGTGGCCGAAGCGCTGGCCACCGTCACCCCCGCCCTGACCCGGGCCACGCGAGTACGGCCGCCGGCCGCGCAGTTGCGCGCGGCCCTGTATCAGCACGCATTTAACCCCGCCCGCACTGCCACCTCAGACGAGGCGACCGCCCGGGTGCTGACGTGGGCGGAGCAGGCGTCACTGCCGCTGGCCCGGCTCGCCGACCCGATAGTGCTCCGAGCGGCACTGGATGCCCTGACCTTGCGGCTGGATGGCGGCCGTGCTGCCGCGAATACGATCACCCGCAAACGCGCGGTGTTCCACGGGGCGCTGGGTTACGCGGTCGAGGCCGGGCTACTGGACTCCAACCCGGCCGACCAGGTCAGCTGGCAGGTCCCGAAGGCCGCTACCGCTGTAGACCCGAAGGTCGTGGCCAGCCCCGCGCAGGCCGAGGCCCTGCTAGCTGCCGTGACCCGGATCCGTCCCGTTCTGGCGGCGTTCTTCGGCTGCCTGTACTATGGCGCGCTGCGCCCGGAAGAAGCCATCGCCCTGCGCCTGGCCGACTGCTACCTGCCCGCCTGCGGATGGGGAATGCTGACCCTGACCCGGGCGGCGCCCCGCACCTCCAAGGCGTGGACCGGCAACGGCACCAGCCATGAGCAGCGCGGCCTCAAGCACCGGCCCGAAGGATCGGCCCGGACCGTCCCCATCCCGCCCGTCCTGGTCACCATGCTCCGCCATCACTACCGCTGCTACGGCACCGCAGCGGATGGCTGCCTGTTCCGCGGTGCCCGCGGCGGCCCGCTCAGCGAGAGCAGCTACGGCCGCACCTGGCACGCCGCCCGCACCTTGGCCCTCGGGCCCGCGGTGGCTGCCACCACTCTGGCCCGACGCCCCGACCTGCGGCACGCCGCCCTGTCCCTCTGGCTGAACGCCGGTGCCGCCCCCGCCGAGATCGCGCAACGGGCCGGGCACAGCATTACCATGCTGCTCGCCGTCTACACCCACTGCATCGACGGCCATGGCGACATCACTAACATGCCTGGCGTAACGCGATGATCTTGGCGTGTCGGTCCCGGGATGACAGACGGCCGCGCAAGATCATGAAGATGTGTCGTCAACATGGGCCCGCGCGGCCTTGTCGCATCGTATCTGCACTGGCCTGCCGCGCCGCCGGCTGGGCGAGCTGATCGCTGAGCTGGCCGGGCCGTGGATGGCGCAGCAGGAGTCCCGGCTGCGCGAGCGCCGCGGCGGTGGCCGGCGGCGGGCCGCCGGGGCGGGCCCGGGCCATGACCTGGTGTTCACTGACCGGGTCATCGCCACGCTGGTCATCTTGCGGTTCCAGCTCCCGCACGCCGCCCTCGCGCTGTTCTACGGCGTGGACCGCTCGACGATCACCCGGGCCGTCCATGAGATCCGCCCGCTACTTGCAGCCCGCGGCTTCGCCGTCCCCGGCCACGGCGAACTGCGGCTGCGCACGCTGGCTGACGTCTTCGCCTACGCCGCCGCCGAAGGGGTGACCCTGCGCGTGGATGGCACCGAGGTCCAGGTCCGCCGGCCCCGGGCAAGCCGGCCCGGGCGCCGCGCGTTCATCTCCGGGAAGAGGAAGCAGAACACCAAGAAGGCCACCGTCATCACCGGCCCGGGCGGCCATACCTTATGGACCGGGGCATTCCGGCCAGGCCGCATGCATGACCAGACGGCATTGAAGACCGAGGGCATCGGTGACCTGCTCCAGCGGTTCCCGCAGGCAAAAGCCCTCGTCGACGCCGGATACCGGGGCCTGGCCAGGCAATTCCCCGATCAGGTGACCGCACCGCCACTCAAACCCGGCAAGGACGCCACGCCCGGCGAAGTGGCCAGCTGGCAGATCAGCCGCAAAGCCCAGTCCTCCCGGCGGATCCCCGTCGAGCACGCCAACGCCGAGCACAAGCAATGGAGAACCCTGCAGCGCTACACCGGCCGCCGCGAATACTACGACGAAACCCACCTCGCCATCGCCAGCCTCGTCTCCGACCGGACAGCCCGCCGCTGATCAC
>JBEKCN010000806.1:0-3071 GCA_050014855.1 Streptosporangiaceae bacterium
GATGATCCCTGCTGCGTCTCCTACGTTGTCCCCGTGCCCGGCGATAATGCTGGCGGCGGACGTGCCCTCGATGCCCCAGGACGGAGTTGCCGGTGTCTCACCCGATTCGGTGAAATCAGGGCCGGTGATCACGGACCCGGTTAGGTCGGGATGGTCCGCGTCCACGCCGCTGCTGAGCACGGCGACGGTAACGCCCGCGCCGCGGGTGGCGGCCCAGGCCTGCGTGACGTGCAGGTTGGCCAGCCACCATTCCTGATCGCGGATCTTGTCCGCTGCCGCCTGGGAAGCCATCCCGGCCCGGCTCGCCGCGGTGCCGCCCGGCGCCCCGGGGGCCGCCTGCGCGGGCAGGGGAGCCAGGACCGCGGCGGCAGCCGTCATCGCCACGGTGATGGCCAGCAGTGCGCCGCTGGGCAAGCGAGGTGACACGGCGGTCACGTCTCCTCTGGACGGGGGACACGCGGCGTGCTGCCCGTTCGCGGGATCGCGGCTCCGCCCGGCTGGGCTCCCGGCGCCGTTATCCCGGCCCGTCCCTACGGTCTTGTCGTCGCATGACCATCGTGCCATGCGCGTACCCGCCCGGGGAATCGTTCCCGCCGATCTTGCCTGTCCGGACCGCGCGATCCGGCAGATCGTAAAGACCAGACTACGCTGCGCGGAAAGCTGGGCTGGGACCGGCCCGCCGGAGCCCTCACCGGGCCGGGTTACGGCGCGGGGCTGAGCGAGACGTGGGCCCCCGGCGGCAGCCCGAGCCGCTGGGCGGCGTCGCCGGAATTGACCGCCAGCGAGACCATGCCGGATCCGTCGGCGAACGCGACCAGCTCGCCGGGCGCGACCGCACCGAACGTTTCCCGGTAGGGCACGGTCAGCTGGCGTCGGCCGGCCCGCACCACGATGTTCCGGCCGTAGCGGATGCCGATGGTGTCGGCATCAGACGCGGAGATGGTCAGCTGCACGTTGCCGAACGTATCGACCGTCAGCACCTCGCCCTGAGCGGTCCCGTCGAGCAGCCGGCTGGCCGGTGCCGGCAGCGTCACCAGGTCGGACACCTCGATCTCGGTACCGGCCGACGCGAGGTCCGCCCCCGCGGCCAGCCGTGCGGCCACCGGCATGAAGATGTCACGGCCGTGGAACGTGGGAGCCGCCGCGTCGTTCAGCCAGAGTTCCTTGTTGGTCAGGCTGACCGCGGCCCGCGGCCCGCCCGCGGCCGATGCCGCCCACGACAGCAGGCCGTTGTCCGGGCCGACCAGGATGGTGTCACCGGCCGCAATGGCGATGCCCCGCCGCTCGGTGCCGACGCCGGGGTCGACGACGGCCACGTGCACCGCAGGCGGGAAGTAGGGAATCGTCTGGGCCAGCACCGCGGCACCGCGGCGCACGTCGCCACCCGGGATGAGGTGGGTGATGTCCATGACCGGGATCTCCGGGGCGAGCTGGGCCGCGACTCCGTGGCAGGCGGCGGTGAATCCGTCCTCCAGCCCGTAGTCGGTGAGGAAAGTCAGACAGCGAAAAAAGGCCACGACCCGTGAGCGTACGTCCCGGGAGGCCCCCGGTACAGCGGGGGCCCGCCGCCGGATTTTCCCGGGCCGCCTGCCGCCCGCCTACGATGAGCGTGTCCGGGAGGAGGGCCATATGGCGGAACTGTCCGAGCGCGACGTCCAGATCCTGGCCTTCGAAGGGCGGTCCTGGCGGCACCCGGGCGCGAAAGAGCAGGCCATGCGGGACGTGCTGGACCTGGCCCCCACCCGCTACTACCAGATCCTCAACGAGCTGATCGACACGCCGGAGGCTCTCCGGTTCGATCCGGTGCTCATCAAGCGGCTGCGCAGGCAGCGCTCCCGGCGGCAGCGAATTCGCTCGCCGCGAACTTCTGACTAGGACGGCGTGTTGCGAAAAACACGGAGATGCCGGTCATGAGCCCCGAACGTGCGGTGGCCGGGCTGCCCCGGCCCACGACCCCCGAGGGGCAGGCCGGGCTGGACGCACTGGTGTCCGCGCCGGGCAGCGCGCTGATCGCGTCCGACTACGACGGCACGCTCTCGCCGATAGTGAGCGACCCGGCCGCGGCGCGCGGCCTGCCCAGCGCGATCGCCGCGCTGCGGCGGCTGGCCCCGTGCATCGGCACGCTGGCCGTCATCACCGGCCGGCCCGTTGCGGAGGCGGTCGAGCTCGGCGACCTGGCCGGCGTGCCCGGCCTCATCGTGCTCGGCCACTACGGCCGGGAGCGCTGGGAGAACGGCCGGGTCACCGCGCCGCCCGCGTCGCCGGGCGTTGCCACGGCCCGGCGCGAGCTGCCCGGCGTGCTCCGGGCCGCGGATGCTCCCGGCGGGGTCCGGATCGAGGACAAGGGGGACGCGCTGGCCGTGCACACCCGGGGGACCGCCGACCCGGACGCCGCCCAGGCCCGGCTGCGCAGCCCGCTCCAGGCGCTTGCGGACCGGACGGAGCTCGTGCTGGAGCCCGGCCGCCGGGTCATCGAGCTGCGGCCGCCCGGTACGGACAAGGGCGCGGCGCTGACGGACCTGGCCGCCCAGCGGGGGGCGCGGTCGGTCCTGTTCTGCGGCGATGACCTTGGTGACCTGCCCGCCTTCGCCGCCGTCCGGGCTCTGCGTTCCGGCGGAATCCCCGGCGTGACCGTCGTGAGCGCCGCCCCCGAATCAGAAGTCCCCCCCACCGAAGCCGACCTGGCAGTAGACGGCCCCCAAGGCGTAGCCGCCCTCCTCGCCGCCATAGCGGACGCAATCAGTTAGCTGTGCTGGCCGGGGGGGCCAGGGGGGCCAGGGGGGTCGCCCGCCGGATCAACCGAGCGCGTCGAGCTGGGAGGCGAGCCACTGGGCGGGGGCCTTGCTGGCGGCGGCCGCGGCCAGGGCCGTGCACCGGCGCCGGCGTTCACCCTCCGGCATGAGCAGCGCCTCGTGCATCGCGTTCGCAGTGGCGCTGACGTCGTACGGGTTGACGAGCAGCGCGTCCGATCCGAGCAGCGCGGCCGCGCCCGCCTCGCGGGACAGCACCAGCGCGCAGCCGTGGTCGGACAGCACCGGTCCCTCCTCGGCGACCAGGTTCATGCCGTCCCG
>JBEKCN010000807.1:0-3067 GCA_050014855.1 Streptosporangiaceae bacterium
TGGCCAGCCCGTTCCCCAGCCCCGGCCCCAGGTGCAGCAGCACCGCGGCGGGCCGTCCGGTCATCCGCCCGTACCCGTCCGCCGCGCCGGTCGCCGTCCCCTCGAACAGGCACAGCACCCCGTGCATGTCCGGCACCGCATCCAGCGCCGCGACGAAATGCATCTCCGAGGTGCCCGGGTTGCTGAAGCACACCTCCACCCCGGCGCCCACCAGCGTCCGGATCAGCGCCTGCGCTCCGTTCATGTCGCTCCTGTCCTGGAGACCGGGGCCCGCCAGCCGGGGCCCGCCAGCCCCGGTGCCGTCCCATTCGGCCAAAATTGCGGCTGAGAATGCTCCCCGTAGTCCCGCCGGGCCATGCCGGGCCGCGCCGGCGGGGCGTCAGGGGCGCGGGGCGTCAGGGGCGCGGGGCGGCCGGGCTGCGGGGCGGCCGAGCTGCGCGCCAGCGGTCTGCCCACCGCTGGGTCCGCTGGTCGGCGAGGACCTGGCGCACGACGTTGCGGCCCGGAATGCCGGTGACCCCGCCGCCGCCATGGGTGGCCGAGCCGGCCTGGTAGAGGCCCCGGACCGGGGTGCGCAGGTCCGCGTAGCCCGCGGCGGGCCGGGCGTGGAACATCTGGCCCAGCGACAGCTCGCCGTGGAAGATGTTCCCGCCCACCAATCCGTACTCCTCCTGCATCTGGTGCGGTCCGATCACCTGGCGGTGCAGTACGGAGCTGGTGAAGCCAGGCGCGACCGCTTCCACCCGGGTCAGCACCCGGTCCGCGTGCGCGGCCAGTTCGGCCTCATGCGGCGCGTCCGCGTAGCCGTGCGGCACCCACTGGGTGAACAGCGACATAATGTGCTGACCGGGTGGCGCCAGCGAGTCGTCGAACACGCTCGGAATGCAGACGTCGGCGAACGGCAGCGCAGACGGCTGACCGGAGACCGCCTGCTGGAAGGCGGTCTCCACGTCGTCGAGGCTCTCGGCCAGCACGATGGTGCCGCCGTAGACGTGCGGGTCCGGCTCGGGATGGCTGGTGAACACCGGCAGCCGGTCGAGCGCGAGGTTGATCTTCACGGTGCCGCTGCGGGTCTGCCAGCCGCGGATGTCTGCTACGAACCCGGGCGGCAGCTCGGCCGCGTCCAGCAGGCGCAGGAAAGAGATCGCCGGATGCGCCGTCGTGATGACGACGCCGGCGTCGATCTCCTCCCCGCTGGCCAGGGTCACACCGGTGACCCGTCCGGCGTGGGTCCGGATGCGGGCCACCTCGGCGCCAGTGCGGATCTCCGCGCCGAACGACCGGGCCGCGGCGGCGATCGCCCCGGTGACCCCACCCATGCCGCCGCGCGGGAAGCCCCACGCACCCGCCTGCCCGTCAGCCTCCCCGATGTGGTGGTGCAGCATGACGTACGCCGTTCCCGCCGACCGCGGTCCGGCCCAGGTGCCGATGACGCCCGAGACCGACAGCACGCCCCGTACCGCGTCGCTTTCGAAGTAACGGTCGAGCAGGTCCGCGATGCTGCCGGTGAGCAGCCGGGTCAGATCCACCGACTCACGCACGCCAGCTCCCCGCAGTTGAGCCAGCAGCCGGGCCTGCCGCCAAAGGTCGGCTGGCCGCCGCGAGCCGAGGTGCGGCGGGATCTGGTGCAGCAGCGGGCCGAGCAGCCGGCCCATTTGCGCCAGGTGCGCCTCGTAATCCCCGTAGGCGTCCGCGTCGGCGCGGCAGAACCGGGCGATCTCGGCGTGCCGCGCTACCGGGTCCGCGGGCAGCCGCAGCGCGCGCCCGTCGGCGCGCGGCGCGAAGTAGGGCCCCTGCGGGTAGACGTGGTAACCGTGCTGCTCCAGCCGCAGGTCGCGAACGAGATCGGGCGGCAGCAGGGACACCACGTACGACAGCGAGGTGACCGTGTAGTCCGGCCCGAACGGGTGCTCGCTGACGGCGGCACCGCCGGGCACGTCCCGGCGCTCGCACACCAGGGCGTCCAGCCCGCTGCGGGCCAGATACGCGGCGGCGACCAGGCCGTTGTGCCCGCCGCCGATCACGACCGCATCCCGGCGCCTCATTGACTGCGCCTCATGGACTGGACCTCATGGACTGGCCTCTCCTCCCGCGCAGGCCCAGGAATGGTAGGGCAGACGATGGGCCGCCCGCTCGCCGCCCGTCAGGTCAGGGGCCGTCAGATCAGGGGCCGTCAGATCAGGTCAGAGAGCTTGCGGAGCATCTCCGTGCTCTGCTCCGGGGGGAGCGCCTCGGTGACCACGCTGTTCAGGATGTTCCAGTAGCGCACGGTGTCGGCGGGCTTGTTGAGGTAGATCGCGCTCTCGAGCTGCTCCTGGTAGACCAGGTCGGGCAGCAGCCCCTCAGGAAAGCGCAGCTGGATCATCTGCGCACCCGTGCCCGTGTGCCCGCCCGCGCTGAACGGCATGACCTGGATGGTGATGTGGGGCCGGCGCGACATCCTGATCAGGTGATCGACCTGGGCCAGCATCACGGCCCGGCCGCCGATGGGGCGGCGCAGGGCGGTCTCGTCGATGACCGCCCACAGGTGCGGCGGGTGCTCGCGGTGCAGCAGCTGCTGCCGGCGCATCCGCAGCGCGACCGTCTGCTCGACTGCGGATTCCAGGACGCCGTCCATCAGCCGGGCCACCGCCCGGGCGTAGTCCGGAGTCTGCAGCAGCCCGGGAATGAACTGCACGTCGTAGCTGCGGATGACGCTCGCCCCCTGCTCAAGGCCGAGGAAGGGTTCGAACCACGCGGGCAGCACGCCGCTGTAGGAGTGCCACCAGCCCGCCGCGTTGGCCTGCCGGGCCAGGGCGAGCACGTCCTGGCGTTCGGCGTTGTCACCGACACCGTAGAGGCTGAGCAGTTCAGAGACGTCGCGATGCTTGAAGCCGGTCCGGCCCAGTTCGAGGCGGCTGATCTTGGACCCAGACGCCCGGATCGCGTCCCCGGCGCTGTCCCGGGTGACCCCCGCGGCCTGGCGAAGCCGGCGCAGCCGCGCACCGAGGAGCAGGCGGACCACCGTCGGGCCGGCCTGGCCGTAGTCAACGGCGCCGGATTCCTCCGGTCCTGGCGTGCCCCGCGT
>JBEKCN010000808.1:0-3059 GCA_050014855.1 Streptosporangiaceae bacterium
CACGGGGACATGACAACGCAGCGCCAGGACAACGCAGCGCCAGGACAGCACAACGCAGCGACCGCCCGGCACCATGAGAACGCAGCGCCAGGACAACGCAGCGCCAGGACAACGCAGCGCCAGGACAGCACAACGCCGTGACCGCCCGGCACCATGAGAACGCAGCGCCAGGACAGCACAGCGCCAGGACGCTGGGGCAGGAATACTGAAGGGGACATCAGGCGATGGGCATTACCTACTCCAGCGTGGTCGACGCGCCGATCAGCGAGGTATTCGACTGGCACACCCGGCCCGGTGCGATGACCCGGCTGACGCCGCCCTGGCAGCCGGTGCGCGTCGGGCAGGAGGCCAGCTCCCTGCGCGACGGCCGCGCGGTCCTGCTGCTGCCCGGCGGGGTGCGCTGGGTGGCCGCCCACCAGCCCGATGGCTACAACCCGCCGCACCAGTTCGTCGACCAGCTCGTGTCGGCCGGATTGTCCTCCGTGCTGTCCTGGCGGCACACGCACCTGTTCAGCGCGGAGGGTGAGGCCGAAGCCGAGAACGAGACCCGGGTCAGCGACGACGTGCAGACCCCCGTGCCGGCGTCGGCGCTGCGGCAGATGTTCGCCTACCGGCACCGCCAGCTCGCTGCCGACCTGGCCGCCCAGCGCTGGGCGGCGCTGCACCGCAGCGAGCCACTTACCGTCGCGGTCACCGGGGCCGGCGGCGTCGTCGGGACCGCGCTGACCGCACTGCTCACCACCGGCGGCCACCAGGTGATCAGGCTGGTCCGCCACCCGGCCGGGACGGACGGCGAGCGCCAATGGCAGCCGGACCAGCCGGACCCGGAACTGCTGGCCGGGGTGGACGCCGTGGTACACCTGGCGGGGGCCAGCATCGCGGGCCGGTTCACGCCCGCGCACAAACGGGCCGTCCGGGACAGCCGGGTCGGCCCTACCCGGCGGCTGGCCGAGCTGGCCGCCGCCACCGCGGGCTCCCCTGGCGGCGGCCCGCGGACCTTCATCAGCGCCTCCGCGATCGGGTACTACGGCGCGGACCGGGGCGATGAGATCCTCGGCGAGGACAGCGCTCCGGGTAGCGACTTCCTGGCCAGCGTCGTCGTGGACTGGGAGGCGGCCACCGCCCCCGCCGCGGAGGCGGGCCTGCGGGTGGTCCAGGTACGCACCGGCATCGTGCAGACCCCGCGCGGCGGCACGCTTAAGCTGCTGTTCCCGCTGTTCGAGGCGGGCCTCGGTGGCCGCCTGGGCTCCGGGCGGCAGTGGCTGTCCTGGATCGGCATCGACGACCTGGCCGACGTCTACCTGCGCGCGCTGGTCGATAGCGCCCTGTACGGGCCGGTCAACGCGGTCGCCCCCGACCCAGTCCGGAACCTCGATTACACCCGGGCCCTCGGCAAGGTGCTGCGCCGCCCGACCATCGTCTCGGTCCCCGGCTTCGGGCCGCGGCTGCTGCTGGGCGCTGAAGGCGCCCAGCAGCTGGCCGAGGCGAGCCAGCGGGTCCGCCCGGACGCCCTGCTCGCCGCCGGGCACACGTTCCGTTACGCGCGGCTCGAACCGGCCCTGCGGCACCTGCTCGGCCACGTGCCCGGCGCCTGACCCTCCCGTTCGCGCGCCGGATGAACCCGCCGTCGTCGAGCACGAAGACCGGGACCGGCAGCTCACCGAACACGGCCCGGAGCATCGTGCGCTCGCGGTCGACGGCGCCGCTGTGCCGGGCTACCTCCTGGCTCCGCTCGGCCACCTCCTCGTGCATGACCCGCAGCTCTTCCTGGGCCAGCTCAAGTCCGAGGAAGACCGCGTCCAGCACGTCCGGGGAGTCCCCGCGGGCCGCGCGCACTGCCGTCACCCGGTGATTGAAATCAGCAAACTCCTGCTCGAACGCATCGATACTGTGCCGGCTGTCACGAGACCTCCCCCGCGCAGGTAAGGCCGGCGCACCGCTTGGCCGCCGGCACGATGACTGGCGATGTGTCGTACCCGCTCGGGCACGGACACACGCCGCCTTCGAGGCGGCGACCTGCGCACCGCTTGGCCGCATTACGTGTCATCGCGGCCTGCTACCCGGCGGTCTGCGGCTACGGGAGCGGGCCCGGCGCGGATGCCTGGTCGATCACCAGAATGACGCCGCTGGCCGCGCCGTCTTCCGTGCGCAGCGGGCAGGCCGTGATCCGCAGGTCCACCGTCTTACCGCGCCGGTTGACCGCGGCGAGCTGCAGCCTCGCGGTGCCTTTGCTGTCCTGGCCGAGCACGCGGCGCAGATGCGGCGCCAGGACCTCCGCGGGCAGCCCGATGTCGAGGCTCAGCAGGCTCTTGCCCTCGGCCTCATCGGCCCGGAGCCCCCACATGTCCTGCGCCCCCGGGCTCCAGACCTCGACCCGCAGGTCGTCGGTCAGCACGATCACCGCGCTGCCGAGGCTGCGCAGCACCGTGCCGAGGAAATCATTGGTCTGATCGAGATCGTCGGTACGGCGCCGCAGCTCATCGTTGATCGTCTGCAGCTCGTCGTTGGTGGACTGGAGCTCCTCGTTCATCGTCTCCAGTTCCTCGTTGGTGGACTGGAGCTCCTCGTTGGTGGTCTCCAGTTCCTCGTTGGTGGACTGGAGCTCCTCGTTGGTGGTCTCCAGCTCCTCATTGAGCGACTGGAGCTGCTCGTAGGCGTGCTCCAGCTCGGAATTTGCGTGCTCGAGCTGATCGCGCACCGCCCGGTACCGGGTGACGTCGAGGAAGCTGATCCCCATGCCGACGAGGTCTCCCGACCCGGAGAACAGCGGGGTGATGGAGACGTCGTAATAGCTCGGCTGCGAGACACCCGGCCGCTGCCATTCCACGTCGTGCAGCTCCGCCGGGCGCAGGTCGGTGCGCACCTGCTCGATACGGGAGCGCAGCTCAACCGGACGGTAGGAGACCTCCAGATCCTGGAACGGGCGGCCCAGGTCGCGGGGACGCAGGTTGAACAGAGCCTCCGCGGCGGCGTTGGCCACCCGCAGGTTCCCGGCCAGGTCGTTCGCGAGCTGGACGACCGGCACCGAGGCCAAGGCGGCAGCTTCCAGGCGTCCCGTG
>JBEKCN010000809.1:0-3058 GCA_050014855.1 Streptosporangiaceae bacterium
GGGGCCAGCACCGGGGCCGGGGCCAGCACCGGAACCGGGGCCAGCACCGGAACCGGGGCCAGCACCGGAACCGGGGCCAGCACCGGAAACGGCGCGAAGAGCGGACGGTTCCCGGGCGGATCGGCCGGGCGAACCGGCGGCGCAGGCGGCGCGGGGGGGCCGGGCGGCCTGAGCGGGGACACGCAGGTGAGCAGCGCGCTCGTCACGCTGCTGGAGAAGGGCGCATCCGGGTACACCTGGGTCGCGGCCACCGAGGGCTCCCAGGAGGCAGCCCCGCTGGAGCTGGCCACCGGCGGCGAGGCCGTCATGGCCATCGGCGGATTCAACGGCACCGACCCTGCTCCCTCGCTGGCGGAGTTCAAGAAGCTCGTGGCCGAGCACAAGATCCACTATTACATCGGCACGAACGGCGAGAGCTTCGGCGGCGGCCGGGGATCCTCGTCCATCGCCAGCTGGGTCGCGTCCCACTTCACGAAGGAGACCGTCGGCGTCACCACCGTCTACAACCTCAGCGAAGCCATGAGCTCATAACGGCGTGAGCGCACGCGGGGCCCCCGGCCGGAGAAATACGCAGGCAAGTACGCAGGCAAGTATGCGGGGCCCCAGGCCGGCCTGGGGCCCCGCGCCGTGGCCTACCACTCCCAGTGGAAGCCGACCACCGTGTCCTCGATAAAGCGCAGGAACCGCTGCGCCGAATTCTGGCTGTCCAGCGCGGCACTTTCCTGATTGATGATCTCGCCTGCCACACCGTTCCAGTTGGCCCACCAGACATTCCGCGGCAGCATGCCCGGATCGAACTCGACGCGGATGTCCACATTCTCCATCCGGCGCCGGACGGCGCGGCGGTACTGGCACAGATCGCCGGTCATCTCCTCGGCCGGGACGGGCTTGTAGGTAAAGCTGGTGACGTACTCCAGGCTGAGCGTCTCGCCGAGGCCCAGTGGGCGGGCCAGCAGCATGTGGGTCGCGAAGAAGCCGCTGGTGATCTCGGTGAGCCGCTCCCCGAGGCCGGTGCAGCCCTGGATCAGGTCGATGGTCAGCGCGTCGGTGTTGTAGATGTAGGGAATCTGGCCGACGTGATCGACGAGGGCCTCGATGACCTGGAGCGTCCTGGTGCGATTGGGCAGGCCGTCCGCGCCCACGTAGTGATGGTCGTGCACCGACAGCGTGCGGTGCACCGCGGGCCCCAGCGCGGTCTCGATCTCCGCCCGGGCCCGCACGCCGAAGGACCGCGGCCCGGTCAGCACCCGGATACGGCTCGAGCCCTCCCACAGCTTCCAGAGCTGGTCCCGCTCGAACAACGGGATGCCGAACGCCTCGATGAACAGCCCCAGGGCGGCTTTGCTGAGCAGTTTGCCGGAAAGGGCGCGGGAGGCGGTGTCCTTCAGCTGCCGGGGCAGGATCTCGGTGTCGCCCGGGCGGCGCGGATAGTCCCACAGATAACGGGCCAGAACTTCGGCGACCGCCATCTGGTTAATCTGCCCGGGCCGGTTCCGTTCGGCATACTGCTCCCACGTGCGACGGATCCGGCCGGGGCGGAGCAGCAGTTCGCGCAGGTAAGCGGCGGCAGCCTCGCGGGCCGAGGCGGGGCCGGACGAAAGGGCCATGGCGGCACCGCCGCCCGGGAGAGGCGACTCGGGAACGGATTCTGTCTCCGCCACAGTCCCTCTCGCCGACTGAGAACTAAGCGCGACATACCCCCGTTATCGTACGACAGCTGGCCTCGTTGAGGGGGCGAGACCATCGTCAGAACCACGATGCCGGTACATGAGCACGATCGGCGCGGACACGGGCTCCTGCGGAGGCCATGCCTCCGGCCGGCAGGATCCGGGACAGCCCGTCCCGCCGGCCGAAGGCGCTCATCGCGCGGCCCGACTCCGGCCTGGCCTGGCCTGGTTAAGAGCTGCGATCCGGCTGACGGTGACCAGTTAGTGCTGTCCACCTGGTTGAGGCCCTTGATGGTGGGGCGGGCAAGGCTGAGCGCAAGGCCCTGCGCTGGAAGACGGGTGGCGGGGATACTGCCGCTATGAGCAACGACATCACGCAGGCCCAAGCGATCTACCAGGCACTGAAGGCCGCCGATGAGGTCGGCGCGGCCCTTCAGGCTCATCTGGTTGAGGAGCACGGGGCTGATCTCGATACGGACGTCCCGCACCACGCCGCCACCGACTCCCTCCGGCTTCTGAGGCAAGCCCGTCAGCGCATCGGCCTGGGACTGCGGGTCATCGACGAGGGCCACACCGCCGAGCCGGGCGGCATATCGCTGCCGGACCAGTAGTCACTGGCCGGCGGGCGGCGTCACGGGGCGGGGGCCGCACCCCCGGCGGGACAAGCGCGGGCGTCAGCGGGCGTCAGCGGGCGGCGGCGCGGTAAGCGTCGCTGGATTCACCGGTCCGGCCCAGCAGGGCCTCAATGGTGGCGATCGTTTCCCGGGACTCGCTGTGCAGGCGGCCGACTTTCAGGTCCTCGTTACCGGTGAGGATTAGGACCGCGGTGCCGCCGACGGCGTAGATCGCTACATAACCGCCGCTGTTGCGGGTGACCGCGTCCCGCAGCAGTCCCTGTCCCACTTCCCGGGCCATCCGCTGGGCCAGCCCCAGCGACGCCGCGGCCAGCGCGGCCAGGTTGTCCACGTTGAGATCGGTGTCCGCCTTGATAATCAGGCCATCGCGGCTGGCCAGCGCGGAGCCGGTGATCCCCGCTACTCGGTCCCGCAGTGCCCGCATCTCCGCGAGCAGCCTGTCCTCAGTCACCGCGCCCCCACTCGACCGATTGTCGCGTCTCCCGGCGATCTTAGACGCGGCTGGCCCAGCATGATTACCATGTTTCGGCCTTACCGGGGGGTAGGCGTCACAATTGGGTCTCGGCGGCACGCGCTGGGCGGGCGCGGGGCAGAGCGGGCGCGGGTGGAATTGGCGTGGGGTGGCAGCGGTCAGGCGGGGCGGGCCAGGATGGCGGACAGGGTGGCGGCCAGCCAGTCGCGGGCCTGCTCGGGCGAGGCCGGGGCGGCCAGGTGGCGGGCGGCCACGTAGAGGTCGGGCCGGACGAGCAGCACGCC
>JBEKCN010000810.1:0-3053 GCA_050014855.1 Streptosporangiaceae bacterium
GCCGGGCGCCCAGCAGCCGCGCGAGGTCCTGGCGCGGACAGCAGCAGCGATGCGGCCGGCCGCGTGGTCGTGGCTGACAGGGCATCACGCCCGATTTGATGACACTCTAATCTTAGAGTTGACTCCAGTCAGTCTATGTCGTCCAAGGTTACGACGCAAGAAGACGCCGACCGGCCGGGGCATCGCTGCCACCGCGGACCGGCTGGTGGTCGAGTGCTCCGGGCGCCTCGTGCAGCTAGCCGGTGACTCCGTCACTTCCCGGCCGCCAGGCGTGGCAGGGTTTGCTCGATGGTGGCGGCCTGGCAGGCTTGACGCTGGTACATCAGGCCGTAGGTGAAGGTGTCCTCCCCTGCCGCCCGCGCCATCTGGGCCAGGTCGAGCAGCACTATCCGTGCGACGACGCTGTCGTGGTGATCGCCGAGCAGTTGCTGCAGTTCCTTCGCGTGCGTGGCCTGGCGCTTGGCCGTGCTCCCGACTGCGGGCACGGCTGCTTCGGCGGCGTACCGGGCCCGTTTGGTGGCCTTGCGTGCCTCATGGATCGCCGTGTCGCGGCCCTCGGCGCCGGGCACCGCGGCCAGGGCGCGCTGCAGCCGGCGAGCTGCCCGCCGGACCGACTTGGCCAGCACCCCGCCTGTGTCGCGTTCCGCCAGCGGTGTCAGCGGCGGGTTGGCCAGCAGCGCATTCAGGTCGTCGAGCAAGCGCAGATAGCGCTGCCCGTTGAGCGCATTGAGCGCGGCCCGGCGTGCCTGGGTCAGCTCGGCGGTGAAGTGGGCGGTAATGCGAGCCTGCACCGGCCCCACCACCAGGGCGGCCGGAATGGCGGCGAGGTCGGCGGTAAGCCGGGCCAGCAGCACCTCAGTGTCGCGGGCTTGTCCGAGCTCCGCCGCGAGCCACTTCAGCTCCGCGCACAGCGGACGGGTCGTGTCCCGGTCGATGACGCCGCCGAAGGCCTGCAACGCGCTGCGGGCCCGGCGGGTAGCTACCCGCATCTGGTGCACGGCGTCTGGCTCATCACGGCGGACCCGCGGGTCATAACGGCAGATTGCGGCCACCTGGTCGCGTACGTAGGCAAGCACCACCTTGCCTGCGGGCGAATGCCTGGTCAGGGGCGGTGGTTCCGGCGCGGCCCCGGCGGCGGCCAGGCGCCCAGCCAGCGCCCGCTGCAGTGTGGTCATGGCGGCGGGCCGGGCGCCGGCCCGGCGCAACTGCAGGTCGATCGCCGTCAGCAGTGCGGGGCCGCCGGTGACCAGCCTGGCCTCGATCTCGTCCCACGATGTGACGGCGGATCCGCCGGCTGGCTCGGCCAGAACGTGATCGGCGGCGATCTCGGCGAGTGTCTGGCTGGCGCCGTCGAGCAGTTGGAGCACGCGGCGGCTGGTCTGAATGCGCAGCACCGGCATCAGCGCCACGCCCCGGGTGTACGCCCGGACCAAAGCCGCGAACTCACCGGGTACCGCGTCATCGGCACTGGCCATGGGCATGGTCGCACGCCCACCGGCCGCCCCGGCGGCTGCGCCGGCGATGGGGTTGCCGCCGGGCCCGGTCAGTGGCAGGCGTATCTCGTCCCGGGTGCCCGCGCCGGCCGGCAGTTTCAGGTGCCAGCCCGCATCCTGCCCGCCGGTGCGCCGCCGCAGCGTGATTCCGGCACCGATCAGCCGCAGATCCGCGGTGTCGTAATAGACGGCGCCGAGGAGCTGCTCGCCTCGCAGTGAAGCGGCGGCAACTCCGGCCGTCCCGGTCATCGTTTCGATCGCATCCAGAACAGCCGTCCCACCGGTGACGTCGTATTTCCGCTCAACCTCAGCTACGACGGTGTCCACGTCCCTTGCTCCCTAACGATCACCCGGCCCGTCCAGCCTGGCCGGTGTCACGGCCGTGCACGGCCGTGCACGGCCGTCCCGTCTGCCAGCCTCTCCCGATCAGGGCCAAATCGGCAGGGCCGCACGGCCCTCGTAACGAGACATCAGTCCGTCTCAGTCACTGCGTGCACCTCCACTTCGACAGGGAGGGTCGCGGGCGGCTCCGGTGGCAAGCACTGCGGCCAGGAGACGGCCCAAAGTCGAAGCCGAGGCGGCCGGCGGTCAGCGGGACCACCTGCGGATCGCCCTGCAGATGGTGGGCCGACGGGGAATGTCACCTGCCATCGGGCCCGTCTCGCTGCTCCCGCCACCGGTCAGGAATCGCTTCTCGCTGGTACCGCGTCCCGCAGGTTGGCCAGGATCGCCGGGACTGTGCGCAGCGTGACCACCGGCCTGGCCAGACAGCGTTACGCGTACTCGGCGAAGGCCAGCAGCCACACCCAGACAGCTCCATCGCCAGCCTGATTATGGAGGCGGAAAATCGCCCTTCCTTATCTCAGGATCACGCCGAATCGGCAGATGCCGGTAGAGACCTAGGGCTGCGGCTGGTCGATACCGTGCTGGTGCCATAGCCACCGGAACATTTGGATACTGCACTACTGCACTACTGCACGGCGATCCGCCGCACCGGCTCGCGAGCGCTTGGCGTCATGCCTATGCCGTGAACCCCGAAGCGGCCGACCGCCAGCGGTCGCTGAGCGAGAAGCTGCTGGGGCCCTTGGCTAGGAATGCCCGCCATTGCGGTGCGCGCGTTCTCAGTCAGCAGTTGGCGGGCCGCAGCCGCGGCGGAGGGCTCGCGGGCCACCCGTTCGGCGATGAGCGCCTGGCCCAGGCTGTGCTGGACGGCGCGGGCCGCGGCGGCGATCAGCGTCAGGTCGATGACGTCGCGTTGTGGGTGACTTCCACCTACGGCGCTGGCCCGCGCCCGGATGTCGATCATCAGGTCGATCGCCCGGCCAGGACGGCCGGCGGCGAACGCGCTGAACCCTTCCAGCAGCGCCAGGCCGCCCGGCCCGCCGGCGGAGGCAACACCCTGCGCGGACATGCCGTACAGCAACAGATACGCACGGTAGATGTGCCCCAGCACCAGCTCATCGTCCGCGGCCACCGCCCCCTCCGCGCCCGCGACGGGGTCACCCGCCGGCGCCACCAGCGCCTCGATGGCCTCGTCGAGCAGGACGGCACCCCCTTCGC
>JBEKCN010000811.1:0-3052 GCA_050014855.1 Streptosporangiaceae bacterium
GCCTGGTGCAGGTCGGTGATGATCTGGGCGTCCGTCGCCGCGGTATCGCCGGAGTCGAGAATGACGAGCGAGAAGTAGTGCTGCCCGATCGCTGCGCGGTAGGACGGCGCACCCGGCAGCGCTCCCGGCAACCTGAAGTAGTAGGTGCTCGACCAGCGCTGCCAGGGAACTTCGGCGCGCAGGTAGTAGGCCTCAACGTCATCGTCTTCCGCGAGATAGTCGCCAGGGTGAGAATGAGTGGCCGTGCGCAGGACATTGACCAGAGCCCCGGCGTCGGGCCAGTCCGTGTGCAGGAAGCTCGCCTGCCCCATCGAGCTGAACAGTGTGGATGCGGCGATGGGCAGCGCCATGACCACGGCCCAGCCGTGCCCGGGATCTACTCTGCTCAGTCGGGCCATGGCATAGCCGGCGGCGATCGCAGCGAACCAGGCACCGAAAACCACGTGCTTCTGCAGGCTGACCGTGGTGTGCAGCCGGGCCTGCTCGGCCGGGGCCAGCAGCGCGGCCGCGGCCAGAACGGCAGGCAGGAACCGCCCGCGTTCCTTCCTGCGGATGGACAGCCACGCACCCAGGGCGGCGAGGACGAGGATCAGGCTGGTCCATACGTACGCATCGTGCAGGACGGCGGTGACCGGAGAGTCCGCCGGTGCGCGGGTGAGAGTGCTGGTCGTGATGCCCAGCCAGTATGTCCCGCCAGCAGCGGCTACTGCTGTGCTGACCGCGAGAAGCCAGGAGCTGCCCACGGTGAGCAGGCTGGTTAGCCAGGCACCTCCTCGTTGCCGGCGCCATACCGCCAGAGCCACGGCGACCAGCACGACGGGGGTAAAGAGAGCCGTTGCGTATTTTGTGGCGTCAGCCGCGGCCAGGGTCACGCCCGCCGTGAGGAGAAGCGCGATCCGGATCCGGAACCGGCAGTCGGCGGACCGGACACCGAGCCAGGCCGCGAGCGTGAGCAGAAACAGCGCCATGGCGTCGAAAGTCGCGAAGGCCCCGAGAAACTGTGTGCCCGCGAGGGTGGCGAACAACGCCGCGGCGAGCAGCGCGGCCCGCCGTCCGTACAGCCGGTGCGTGGTGGCCCACAGCAGGCTGGTGACGCCCAGCATGAAGCCCAACGAAAGAAGGCGCGCCGCCGTCAAGCCTCCGATGGTGTCCGCGAGCGCCCCCAGCGGGGGGTACACGACGGGTGCCCCGGAAAAGTAGGCCGGAAAGGCCGGGATTGGCGCCTGATGCAGCCAGTGGGCCCATTCCAGCCGGCCGGCCCGCAAGTACAGGGCCTCGTCCTGAAAGGCTGTGTCAGACCAAATGAGGCGAAGCGACAGCGCGGCTTGGGCAACGAGAATCGTGAGCAGCGGCCACCGTGCGCCCGTAAGGCTGCGCAGCCCGGGCCATTGCCTGGCCTGAGCGGGCGGCTCCCGCTCTTGATCATTCCTGCCTACGGCCGGGGGGATGGCAGTCGCTTTCCGTGGGACAACCTCAGCCACCTCGACGTGCCCGGCAGCTGCCGGTGACTGCTGACCCTCAATCGGCTCTGAACTCCTGCGATAAGGGGTGGCCAGATGCGTCATAGCCGCGCCCCCAATCAGCCCCCGCTCTGGCGGCAGCGTACGCCGGGTGAACCCCACCATCTATACGCCGCCTAAGAAAAGCTACAGTTCATTTCCGCTGAGAGTGCACCGTTTGCGGATTTTGCCGTCAAGATGGAAAAGGCCGCCGAGATGTGCACCTATCGCCTCAAAACAATGCGAGTGCTGTGACTGGATTCGCATGTATGCCGGTATGGGGGTTAGTGTCTGGCTTGAGTGGCGCGCTCATCCCGGAACGGGGCCGCCGGGCCGACCGCCGGGCGGCCTGGCGTCGCCCGGTGCTAACCGGTGGGGGTCACGGGGGTCAAATGCTCGCTCACGGCCAGCCGGAATGAGCTTTCGGCATACGGGTTGTCTTCGATCCGCCAATCCTGGTGGTACCTGTCGCCGTGCTGGTCCTTGTCGAACCACACGACCCCGAGCAGGTTGGATGCGGCCATCCCGGTGAAGAGGTCCTGGATTTTGCCGTACTGGCCGGCTTCGGGCCCGACGGCGGTCTCGGACAGCAGCACCGGCTTGTTGGTGAGGGCATGCACCTGGTTGATGGTGGGACCGAAAACCGTGCCGAAGGTGTCGGAGGGAGCGTAGTAGTAGCCGTCGACGCCGACCCAGGTGACATAGTGCGCGCCGGGCCACCAGTCGGAGATGTTCCCGGTGCCGGGATGATCCGCTTCGATCGTCCATACCCAGGTCACGTTGTCTGCTCCCTGGCCACGGAAGAGTGTCACCAGATGCCGCCAGGCCGCCACGAACGTCGACGGCGCAAGGTGCCCATAGCCCCAGGAGTACCCGGACGCGTTCATCTCGTGCCCGAAGCCGATAATGACAGCCCGGCCGTAGTCGCGGACGCTATCGGCGTACGAGCGCAGGTACTCGTCGTAAGTACCGGCGGCCATGGCCGGGACCGACGCGTCCGTCGGGTCGATCTGCACGAACGGAATGGCGTTATGCGCGTTGACGGTTTCGGCGAATGATGTGGCGAACGGTTCCGCCCACCCGCTGTAGTACCCGACAATGTTGGGCTGATGGCGTGCCGCCTTCGCGAACTCCTCAACGGGGCTGTAGCCGGGCGGTGCCCCGGGTTCGAAGACGCCCAGGTAGGCGAAAGGTTTGGGCGGCAGCACAGCGTGGACGGCCGGCCGGTGCGGTGCCGAGGAATTCAGCACGCGGGTGCCGGCACCGGCGATCGCGGCCACGGCCAGCGCGATCGCCAGAAGCGTCGCCAGGCGGGATCTCATGCTGTCCGGCCTCCAGGAAAGATCACGCGGCTAACGACGGCGAAATTCAGCAGCCCGAAGAACAGGAGAACCGCAAACTGCGCGGCGCCCAGGGTGGCCATCCGCCAGATGGCCAGGGCCACCCAAATTACGGCCACGCTGCCACTCCAGTAGGTGACCCCAAGCCGAAAGCGCCGCAGTGAGCTTCCCGGCGTGCGGGTTGGATGCCAGCTCATTGATTTTCCCCAGGCG
>JBEKCN010000812.1:0-3041 GCA_050014855.1 Streptosporangiaceae bacterium
GCGGTCAGCAGCTTGATCGTGCTGGCCGGCTTTAGCAGGCCGTGCGGGTCCTTGGCCGCGAGGACCTGCCCCGTCCCGGCGTCGGCGAGCACGTACGCTGAGGCCGGCACGCTGGGCAGCCGCGCGGCCCCGGCCGGTTCAGCCACGATCACGCCCCGGCCGGCCAGCTGGGCCCCGCCCACCGTGTCCGGGCTGGCGGGCTTCGGGCCGGCGTCAGCCTGCTGCAGCAGCGTGGCTGCCGCCGCCTGCTGCTGGGCCGATTCGGCGCTGCTGGCGGGCGCAGTCGCCGGACTGCTCGCCGACGCACTCCCGGCCGAGGAGCCGGTCCCGGCTGAAGCGCCGGTTCCAGTGGCGGCGCCGCTCCCGCTGGCCGCTCCCGTCCTAGGGAGGCTGCCGCTGGCCGCTCTCGTCCCAGGGAGGCTGTCGCTGGCCGGCCGACCCACAGCCGGGCTGGTCACCCGGGCCTGCTGCGCCTGAGCTGGCATGCTCAGTGACACCGCGCCGGCCACCGAGCAGGCCGCGAGCAGAGCCCCGCCTCTGAACAGAGCCATCCGGATACGCTCTGTCACCGATCTCCCCTCGCGTTCACCGGTTTCCCCCGCTCTCATTGACCTGCGCTGTCGCTGCCCGCGCCCATATTGGCCGGACGATCCCTGCCTGTCCGCGCCGTCCTAGCCGTAACCTGTGGCTATGGAGCGCATGTCGGAATCCGGATTGCCGATCGAACCCGTCTACGACGAGACACAGCTTACAAATTTCCGCCCGGCCGAACAGCTCGGTGAGCCAGGAGCGTATCCATACACGCGCGGTGTGTATCCGACGATGTATACAAAACGGCCATGGACCATGCGGCAGTACGCCGGATTCTCGACGGCCGCGGAGTCCAACCGGCGGTTCCAGGAGCTGATCGAGGCCGGGGCGACCGGGCTGTCGGTGGCCTTCGACCTGCCGACCCAGATGGGCTATGACTCCGACGCCGCAATCGCGCACGGCGAGGTCGGCAAGGTGGGAGTCGCGATCGACTCCCTCGAGGACATGCGCCGGCTGTTCGACGGCATCCCCCTGGGCGAGGTGTCCACCTCGATGACGATCAACGCGCCCGCCGCGGTGCTGCTCGTGCTCTACCAGATGGTCGGTGAGGAGCAGGGCAGCAGCCCGAGCGCGCTGACCGGCACGATCCAGAACGACGTGCTCAAGGAATACATCGCACGCGGCACCTACATCTACCCGCCCCGCCCGTCGCTGCGTCTGGTCGCGGACAGCTTCGCCTACTGCCGCAAGGAGCTGCCCCGCTGGAACACCATCTCGATCTCTGGTTACCACATGGCCGAGGCCGGCGCCACGCCGGTGCAGGAGATCGCCTTCACGCTGGCCAACGCGCGGGAGTATGTGCGGGCCGCGCTGGCCGCGGGCCTGGCCGTCGACGAGTTCGCGCCGCGGCTGTCGTTCTTCTTCGTGGCCCGCACGACGCTGCTGGAGGAGGTGGCGAAGTTCCGCGCCGCGCGCCGAATGTGGGCCCGGATCATGCGGGAGGAGTTCGGCGCTACCGACCCGAGGTCGCAGATGCTCCGCTTCCACACCCAGACCGCGGGCGTCCAGCTGACCGCGCAGCAGCCCGAGGTGAACGTCGTCCGGGTCGCCGTCCAGGCCATCGCGGCGGTGCTCGGCGGCACGCAGTCGCTGCACACGAATTCCTTTGACGAGGCCATCGCGCTGCCCAGCCAGCGGGCCGCGCGGCTCGCGGTACGTACCCAGCAGGTGCTGGCCAACGAGACCGACCTGACCGCCACCGTCGACCCGTTCGCCGGTTCCTACGCCGTCGAGTCCATGACCAACGACATAGAGGACGCCGCCACCGAGCTGATGACCACCATCGAGGACATGGGTGGCGCCGTCGCCGCGATCGAGCGCGGCTTCCAGAAGGCCCAGATCGAGCGCGCCGCCTACGACGTGACCCGGGAGATCGACTCGGGCGAGCGGGTCGTCGTCGGGGTGAACAAGTTCGTCTCCGACGACGAGGAGCCCTACGAGCTGCTGCCCGTGAACCCGGCCCTCGAGGCGGAGCAGGCCGCCCGGCTGGCGGACATCCGCAGCCGCCGCGACGCCGCCGAATTCAGCCGGCGGATATCGGAGCTCAAGGAGACCGCGGAAGGCACCGGGAACGTTCTGTACCCGCTTCGTGAGGCACTTCGCGCCGGAGCCACGCTGGGCGAAGTCTGCGATGCCCTTCGCGATGTCTGGGGCATTTACCGGCCGCCAGACGCTTACTAATGGGCCTGCGTCACATTTAGGCTGGGTGGCTTAGCCTCTTTTAGCATTTCTGTAGGTGTCTAATTTCGCGGTTATGTCGCAGTCGCATTCGCGACACGGAGGTCTGCTGTGGCCATCAGCTGGAATCCTTCCCGGGGCCCGACGGTCGGCATCGAGTGGGAGCTGCAGCTCATCGACGCCCAGAGCAGCCTGCTGCGCCAGGACGCCGACGCGGTCCTGGCCGCGCTGCCCGGCCTCGACGCGAGGGGCGAGCACCCCCATATCCGGCACGAGCTCATGCAGTCCACCGTGGAGATCGTGACCGGGATTTGCAGCACCGTCTCCGAAGCCAAGGCCGACCTGGGCAAGGCCGTCGAAGAACTCCAGCGCATCGCGGAGGACAGTGACATTCTGCTGGCCTGCTCCGGCACCCATCCGGTAAGCAACTGGCGTGACGCGAGGATGGCGCCAATTGCGCGTTATGCGGAGCTGGTCGAGCAAATGCAATGGCTGGCCCGCCGGATTCAGACCTTTGGTGTGCACGTTCATGTCGGGCTGCGGGACGGCGCCAAGGCGATTCCCGTCGTCAACGCCCTCGCCGCATACCTGCCTCATTTTCTGGCGCTCACGGCATCCAGCCCGTTCTGGAACGGGCAGGACACCGGGCTGGCCTCGACCCGGGCGATCATCTTCGGCGACCTGCCCACAGCGGGGCCCCCGCCCCGGCTTTCCAGCTGGACCGATTTCGAGGAGTACATGGATACGCTGCTGCGGGCCCAGACCATCCGCAG
>JBEKCN010000813.1:0-3040 GCA_050014855.1 Streptosporangiaceae bacterium
ATCATCGTGATGGCCGTCTGGCTCGTGCTCGCCGCCTGGTTCTCCCAGCGCGGCTACGGATACGGATACGGCTACCCGCCGCACTAGGCGCTACTGGCGGCCGGCTGCCGCAGCGGGACCACCAGGTAGCGGAAGTCCGAGGCCTCTTCGGGCGCCGTCCCGGCCGTTTCCTCCTCGATCTGGCGAGCCCGTACGCCGGTGATGACGGCGGGCCGGGTGGCGGTGCTGAACTCGATGCGGATGCGCGCCCCCGCCAGGTCAGCCGCGCTCAGGTCGGGCCCCAGCGCGCCAATTGCGCCAGCCCCGGCTGCGGCGGGGTCGTCCGGCGCGGGGCGGGCCGCCGTCGCGTCCGGGCGCGCGGCCCGGGCCGGCCCGTCGCTGCCGTCCGCGCGCGGCGCGGCCGCAGCGCGGCCGGCCGCCGCGATCCCGTCGAGCAGGAAATGCGGGCTGAACGCGATCACGGGCTCGGTCCCGGCAAAATCCGCCCGGACGATCTCACGAGCCCGCGCCCGGCCCTGCGTCTCGGCCTCGATGGTGACCTGGCTGGCCCCGAAGGACAGCCGGACCGCGCTGCCCCGCTCGGCGACCAATGACACCCGGCGGACCGCCTCGGTGAACGGCCCGGCCGGCATGTCCGCCCGGCACGGCAGGTCAGCGGGGAACCGTGAGCGGTACTTGATGTAGTCACCGGCGATGAGCCGCGTGGTCAGCCGCCGGCCGCCAGCCTCAAAGCCGATCATCGCGTCGCCGCCCCGGGGCGCGGGCGGGCCGCCGGCAGCAGGGCGGGCTCCCGCACCGGGATCGTTCGGCGCAGTCGTGACCGGGCCGGAACTGCCGTCCGACCTCAGCCGGATCGTCACCTGCTCACCAGGCGCCATGGTCCGTGCGGCGTCGGCCAGCGTCCGCGCCGGGACGAGGAACTCCCCGCTGCAGCCGGGCGGTACCGGGCTCCACAGCAGGTCGCGTACGGCCAGCCGGTACCGGTCGGTGGCGACCAGCGTCATGGTCTCGCCGTCGACCTCGATGTTGACGCCGGTGAGCATGGGCAGCGTGTCGTCACGGCTGGCCGCGGGCGCGACCTGGCTGATGGCCGCCGCCAGCATGCCGCCGTCGACGGTCCCTGCGATCTGCGGGAGCTCCGGCAGGTCGGGGTACTCCTCCAGCGGCAGGGTGACCAGCGTGAACGATGCGCTCCCGCAGGTCAGGGCGACCCCCTCCGGGTCGTCGGCGAACTCGACCGGGAGGCTCGGCAGGCTGCGGGTGATCTCCGCCAGCAGCCGGCCCGGCACGAGCACCGTGCCCGGCTCGGCGACCTCGGCGGCGACCTCAACCCGGGCGGAAACTTCATAGTCAAAGCAGGACAGCGTGAGGCCGTCGGCGGCGGCCTCCAGCAGCAGCCCGGACAGGACCGGGATGACCGGGCGGGACGGCAGGGCCCGGGAGGCCCAGCCGACCGCCTCCGTCAGCACGTCGCGTTCTACCTGGAACTTCATCGCCGGTCCCCGGCGCGCGCGGCGGCTCGTTGCTCGTGACGGCGGCGTCCGTTACCGGAGCGTCGCCGTTCGTTCTTCCTTTCCATGCCCGCATCCTGACACGTGGCCACGACACTTTGGCCGTCTCAGGGCCCGGGAAAACCGGAGATACGCGGATAAAATTTCACTCCCCGGCGAAACCGGTCAAAGCGCCTGACCCGAGTCAGGGCAGCCAGCAGGCGATGGTCAGAGCAGGTCGGCCGGGGCCGAGGCCAGGGTGGCCTCGATGGCCCTGGCCAGCGCCCGCGCGGATTCCGGGGTGAGCTCCACCGCGACCCGGGCCGACGGGCCCTGGCCCGGGTTGAGGAAATCGATGTTCAGGCTGTGCTCCGCGGACGCGTGCACCGGGTGGTCGAAGTAGACGCTCGCGTCCGTGAGCCCGAACCAGCCGTCGGCGCCCTTCCCGCTCCCGGCCACCTTGATCTGCTCCGTCAGGTACGTGCACATGACAGGTCCCTCCCGATCCTCAGGCTGACAGGTAACGGCCGAAGAAGTCCCAGATGCGGTTCCAGCCGTCGTTGGCCGCCTCGACCCGGTAGCTCGGCCGGTTCGCCGAGAAGAACGCGTGCCCGGCGCCCTCGTAGGTGTGGAACTCATACGTCTTGCCCTGGGCCTTGAGCTCCTGCTCCAGCTCCTGCACCTGCTCCGGCGACGGGTGGGAATCCTCCGCGCCGAACAGCCCCAGCAGCGGGCAGGACAGATTCTTGGTCAGGTGCACGATCGGGCCGACCTTGAGCGGCATGCCTTCGGGCGGCGTGCCGACCACGAACGCGCCGTAGCAGTCCACGGCCGCGTCCAGCGGCAGGCTGACGGCGGCGAGGAACGACTGGCGGCCGCCCGAGCAGTAGCCGATCGTGCCTACCTTGCCGTTGGAGTTTTCCAGCGAGCGGAGGAACGTCGCCGCGCCGGCGACGTCGCCCACCAGCCGGTCGTCGGGCACGCCGCCCTGGGCGCGCGCGGCCGCCGCGGCGTCGTCCGGGCTCGCCCCGGGGGCCTCGCGGGTGTAGAGGTTCGGGCAGATCGCGTTGTAGCCGTTGACCGCGAACGTCCGCGCGATCTCCTTGGTCTGCGGGTCGTAGCCGGGCATGTGGTGGATCACCACCACGCCGCCGAACGGGCCGGGGCCGAGCGGCCGGGCGTAGTACGCCTCGATCTGCTCCCCGCCGTGCCCGGCGATGCTGATGGTCTCGGCCATGGTGGCGTCGTACATGCGCGATCCCTCCGCGAGATGAGCGGCCCGTCTGCATCGTGTGCCGCCCGGTACGTTACGCCCGGCCGCGGCGTCGTGACGTGGCAGGGTCACCCCGCCGGGGATGCGGTCCGCCGGCCGGGACCGCGGACGGCCGGGGTGACAGACTTTCGGCCATGACCTACATCGCCGCCGATGACCGGTACGAGAAGATGCCCTACCGCCGCTGCGGGCGCAGTGGCATCGACCTGCCCGAGGTCTCCCTGGGGCTGTGGCAGAACTTCGGTGATGACCGTCCGCTGGAGGTTCAGCGCGCCAT
>JBEKCN010000814.1:0-3039 GCA_050014855.1 Streptosporangiaceae bacterium
GTGTACCCAGCCTCATGACTCAACCCTGCCCTGACCGGCCACCACGAACCACCCCTACTGCTGAGCGACGGGGGCCTTCTGTACCAGGCAGGCCTGCCCGCACCGGCGTCCGCGGCGCATCGCCGCACGGAATCTTTCCCATCTGGTCACCAGCGCACATCGCGGCGCGCAGCAGGAGCCGGGCGCCTCGTGTCCTAGGCTCGCGTCATGGCCAGCTCACTGCCGCGCGGCGCGCCGGAAGATCAGCAGGTCGACCCGGCCGCGATCCTCCGCTTCCTCGATGCCGTGGAGGATCATCCCGGCGTCGAGATGCACAGCCTGATGGTGGTGCGGCACGGGCACGTGGTCGCGGAGGGCTGGTGGGCGCCGTACAGCGCCGAACGGCCCCAGCTGCTGTACTCACTGAGCAAGAGCTTCACCTCCACCGCCGTGGCGTTCGCGCAGGCCGAGGGCCTGCTCGACCTCGACGACACCGTCGTCTCCCATTTCGGCGAGTTCGCGGCCGACATCACCGATCCGCGCAGCCGGTCGGTGAAGATCCGGCACGTCGCCTCGATGGCCAGCGGCCATACCCGCGAGATGCTGGACGAGGCGCTCGCCCGCGACCCGGCCGAGCCGGTGCGGGGGTTCCTGCTGATCCCGCCCGACCGCAAGCCGGGCACGGCGTTCGCCTACAGCCAGCCCTGCACGTACACGCTGGCCAGCATCATCCAGCGCAACGCCGGGCTGCCGCTGACCCGGTACCTGCGGCCCCGCCTGTTCGACCCGCTCGGTATCGGGCACGTGGGCTGGCAGGCGTTCCCGCCCGGGCGGGAGCAGGGCTTCAGCGGCCTGCACGCCCGAACCGAGGACATCGCCAAGCTCGGGCAGCTCTATCTGCAGCGAGGCCGGTGGGACGGAATCCAGCTGATCCCCGAGCAGTGGGTCGCCGAGGCGACCTCGAAGCAGGTCGCCAACCCTGACGGCGGGAATCCCGACTGGCAGCAGGGCTACGGTTTCCAGTTCTGGATGGCCCGGCACGGATACCGCGGCGACGGGGCATTCGGGCAGTTCTGCGTGATCCTGCCCGAGCACGACACCGTCGTCGTCACCACCGCCTACACGCTCGAGATGCAGGCGGTGCTCGACGCCATGTGGGCGCACCTGCTGCCCGGCCTCGGCGCCATCGCGCCCGATACCGGGTGGGCGCACGACGAGCTCACGGACCGGCTCAGCCGCCTGGCCCTGCCGGCCTGCGCCGCCGACCCGGCCCCAATGGACCCGGCCGCCTGGGCCGGGGCGCCGTTCAGCGTCACCGCCCGGCCCGGCAACGGCCAGATTCAGCCGGCGCTCACCTCGGTCAGCGTGACGGCGGGGGCGGGCGGTGCCCAGATCACCCTCATCGAGCCAGCCAACTCGCTGACCTTCGGCGCCGGCGCCGGCGAGTGGACAGTGTCCGCTCCCGCTGACGGCCACGGCGACACCATTCCGGTGGCCGCCTCCGGCGGCTGGCTCGACGACCGCACCTTCCGGGCCGAAGTCATCTTCCTCGAGACCCCGCACCGGATGGACATCACCTGCTCCCTGGCCGGACGCCGCGCCGAGGCCGTCTGGCGCCACCCGCCGCTCAACCGGAACAGGCTGCAAGACCTGCACTGCCCAGGCTGAGACCTCCGGCGGCCGGGCCGGCGCGGC
The DNA here is from genome assembly GCA_050014855.1 of Streptosporangiaceae bacterium. Lineage (GTDB taxonomy): Bacteria > Actinomycetota > Actinomycetes > Streptosporangiales > Streptosporangiaceae > Bog-532. Next base: position 1,675 of record JBEKCN010000814.1, read on the forward strand.
CGGGCCGGTGACCGGAGCCGCCGCCTAGACCACCGGGGCGAAGCCGGGCTTGATCACCGAGTTGATGATCTCCAGGCGCTGGTCGAAGTGCAGGAACGCGCTCTTCATCGCGTTGATCATGAGCCACTGGAGGTCGGCCCAGCCGTAGCCGAACGCCTCCGTCAGCGCGTGCAGCTCCGACGACAGCGTCACCCCGCTCATCAGCCGGTTGTCGGTGTTGACGGTGACGCGGAAGGACAGGTCGCGCAGCAGGCCGATCGGGTGCTCGGCGATGGAGGCGGCCACGCCGGTCTGGATGTTGGAGGTCGGGGACATCTCCAGCGCGATCCGGCGGTCCCGGACGTAGGAGGCGAGCCGGCCGAGCGACGCGGTGCCGTCCGGCTCGGTCTTGATGTCATCGACCAGCCGGACCCCGTGCCCGAGCCGCTCCGCCCCGCAGAACTGCACGGCCTCCCAGATCGACGGCAGCCCGAACGCCTCGCCCGCGTGGATCGTGATGTGGAAGTTCTCGCGCTTGATGTACTGAAACGCGTCCAGGTGCCTGCTCGGCGGCCAGCCCGCCTCGGCGCCCGCGATGTCGAACCCGACCACGCCCTGGTCCCGGTGGCGGACCGCGAGCTCGGCTATCTCCAGCGACCTGGCCGCCGTCCGCATCGCCGTGAGCAGGGCATATATCCTGATTCCCCGCCCCGCGCTGCCCTGGTTGGCACTGCCCTGGTTGGCGCTGCCCTGGTTGGCGCTGCCCTGGCGGAAACCCTCGAGGACCGCCTGGACCACCTCGTCCAGGCTCAGCCCGCGCTCGGTGTGCAGCTCGGGCGCGAACCGGACCTCGGCGTAGACCACCCCGTCGGCGGCCAGGTCCTCGGCGCACTCCGCGGCCACCCGCCGCAGCGCTTCCGGGGTCTGCATGACCGCGACCGTGTGCCGGAACGCGTCCAGGTAGATCTCCAGGTGACCGCGGTGCGCGCCTTCGGTCAGCCGTTTCGTCAGGTCTTCTACGTTGTCACCGGGCAGGTCACGGTAGCCCGTCTCGCGGGCAAGCTCCAGGACGGTCTGCGGGCGCAGGCCGCCGTCGAGGTGATCATGCAACAGGACCTTCGGAACCGCCCGGATCTGGTCGAGTGTCAGCATCCCACCATTGTGCTACCCTCGCCGGGTTTCCCTGCGCTGGGAAAGATCAGTGCCGGTGAAGGCGGCCGGGAGCAGGACCTTCAGCTCCACCGGACCGTCCTCGGTGTTCACCAGCAGGTCGCCGCCGCCGGCTTCGAGCAGGAGCTGGCGGCAGCGGCCGCACGGCAGTAGCGGCTCCCCGTCACCCGCGACGACGGCGACGGCGAGCAACTGGGCAGGGGCGTCCGGCTGCGC
>JBEKCN010000815.1:0-3038 GCA_050014855.1 Streptosporangiaceae bacterium
CACATCGAACGCTTGCGGTCCCCTACGGATGCAGGTAAGGCGGGTTAAGCCGTACTCGTTCACCGCGTGCAGGATACGAAGGCGCCGCACGTCAAGCATGAGCAGGTCGCCGATCGCCTGGCTCGGGGCGTGTGCGATGGGGGCAGGCAGGTCGTCCGGCATGGTGACTCCTGGCGGCTGCGGCCGGCGCGGGCGCGCCGGAGATGCCGCCAGTGATAATGTAGGCAGGCCTCGTCGGCCGCGTTACCCCGGTGGCGCCGCCGCGCAAGGGACCAAAGTCCCGCAGACCGCCGCCAAAGGTCCGTATGCGCGGCGTATGGCCCGCCCGATAATGACCGGGGGGAGTCTGTAGGGTCAAATGTGACCAGAGACTCCCAACGAGGAGAGGGAAAATGTCCGGAATCTTCGTCGGTGTTGATGGTTCCCGTCATTCAGGGACTGCGCTGGACTGGGCCCTGCGCGAGGCGGGTATCCGTCACGAACCGCTGACCGTCATCACGGTGCAGGTGGTCCCCACGAGCGGCTGGGGCGGCTCGGTCCGATACCCGGAGGATCAGGCCAGCCGGGCGGACGCCCAGAAGGCCGTGCAGGAGACCGTGGACAAGGCCGCCGCTCAGCTGGGTGACGCCGCGCCGCGCTCGATTACGGTCCAGGCCATACTCGGCCAGCCGGCGGAACAGCTCATCGAGGCATCGAAGGATGCCGGCCTGCTCGTGGTCGGTTCCCGGGGCACCGGTGGCTTCGCCCGGCTGCTCCTGGGCTCGGTCAGCACCCAGGTGTCCGAGCACGCTCACTGCCCCATCGTCATCGTTCCGAGCGACCGCCGCACCTGACCGCAGCCTGGGGGGAAGCCGCCGGGCCGGGCCGGGCCGCGTTGCCGTGGCCCGGCCCGGCGCAGCCGTGTTAGGACATAGCCAGGTCCCTGACGACGGAGGAGCGTATGGACACCTATCACGGCCTGGCGGAACTCGAGGCGGCTGTCGGCCAGGAAATCGGCCCCACGGACTGGTTCCTGATCGACCAGGCCCGGGTCGACGGCTTCGCCGACGACACCGAGGATCACCAGTGGATCCACGTCGATCCCGAGCGCGCGGCCGCGGGACCGTTCGGTGGCCCGGTGGCCCACGGGCTCCTCACGCTCTCGCTCATCCCGTACCTGACCAGCCAGCTGCGCCGGGTCGAGGGCATGCGGATGGGCGTCAACTACGGCCTGGACCGGGTCCGTTTTCCCAACCCCGTGCGCGTCGGCCGCCGCGTCAGGGCCCGGGCCACGATGATCAGCCTGGACAAGATCGGCGCCGCCGCGGTGCACCTGGTCACCCGGGTCACGATCGAGGTCGAGGGCAGCGACAAGCCCGCCTGTGTGGCGGACATGGTCGGCCGCTGCTACTTCGACGCCCCGGTCCTGGAAACGAGCAGCCCGGCGGCGGGGGAGTGAGGCTCAGCTTGCGTCGAGGGCGCGCTGGATGCAGTCCCGGACCTCGGGCGCGTCCGGCTCGGTCCGGGGGCGGAACCGGCCCAGGACCCCGCCGTCCGCGCTGATCACGAACTTCTCGAAGTTCCACTGGATGTCGCCGGCGTCGCCTGCGACGTCGGCTGTCTTGGTGAGCGCGCCGTAAACCGCGTCCCGGCCGGGACCGTTGACCTCGATCTTGCCCGACAGCGGGAAGGTCACCCCGTAGGTGGCCGAGCAGAACGTCGAGATCTCCTCGGCGGTTCCCGGTTCCTGGCCGCCGAACTGGTTGCACGGGAAGCCCAGCACGGTGAAGTCGCCGCCGCCCAGCTCCTTCTGCAGCGCCTCCAGCTTGGCGTACTGCGGGGTGAGACCGCACTTGCTGGCCACGTTGACGGCCAGGGTGACGCGACCGTCGGCCAGGCTCCCGAACGTAGTGGTGGTTCCGTCCAGCGTCGTCACGGGCAGGTCGAGCAGGTCAGCCATGCAAGCGCTCCTCGGCATGAGTTGAGTGACTGGTCCCGATTCTGCCACGCGGGACGATCACCGCGGCCGGGGCCGGTACGGCCGCAGGTCAGATCCCGAGCCGGCCCGTCCTGAGTCATGGCTCCGCACACCCTCCCACGCGATTCTCTACATGCTCTTACATAGCAGTGCATCGAACAAAGTATCGATCAGCCACAACGCAGCGAGCAAGGAGAGAAAACGGAATAGGCTCCCGGCCCGGGCACTTCCCCCTTACGGCCACAATTCACCAGGCACTGTCGAGTAGCGAGAGGTCCGATGCGATGACCGCCGAGACCATTGACACGGCGACGTTCGGCCAGGAAGATCCCGCCCGAGGCAGGGCAGACTCCGCCGGAACGTCCTGACGGCGATGGCGCCCTGGTGACCAGACGCGGACATGACAACCCGCGATCAGCCGTAGCGCCTCTTACTCGACCATCTCTACCGGAATAACCTAGTTTGGGAACACGGGCATTACCGCCCGCCGTCATACCGATCGGACGGGAGAACGTCCTGACCACTTACGCGCCCTCCCCCCTCTACCTGTCCGTTGCGCTGGACGGCACCGGCTGGCATCCGGCCGCCTGGCGGACCGCCCGGGCCCGGGCCGATGAGCTGCTCACCCCCCGCTACTGGGTCGATGTGGTGACCGAAGCCGAGCGGGGCCTGCTCGACTTCGTCACCTTCGAAGACGGCCTCAGCCTGCAGTCCGCCCGGTTCGGGGCCCCCGACCACCGCACCGACCAGGTCCGCGGCCGGCTCGACAGCGTGCTGGTCGCCGCCCGGGTCGCGCCGGTGACCCGCTCCATCGGGCTGATCCCGGCCGTCATCGTCACCCACACCGAGCCGTTCCATGCCTCAAAGGCCATCGCGACCCTGGACTATGTGAGCACCGGCCGCGCCGGAGTCCGGGTCCGAATCTCCGCCAGCCCTTACGAGGCCGCATATTTCGGCCGGCGCGACGTGCCCGACGTGCCGCTGCCGGGCCAGCGCGACGATGCCGACCCGGCAGTGCGGCAGTTCCTCAGCGGCCTGTTCGACGAGGCCGCGGACTACGTCGAGGTGATGCGGCGGCTGT
>JBEKCN010000816.1:0-3038 GCA_050014855.1 Streptosporangiaceae bacterium
ACGGCAACACATTTTTGACCTGGTTTTTTGCCTGAAAAATCAACCAGCTGACCGCACCGCCGTGCGGCCCGGGCCGGACCTGTGGCGCGACCGGTGCTATCAGCGGGAACCACCGCGGGTTACGGCGAGGCGATCGTTACCGGCCCCGAACCCGGGCCGAAGGTCCGGGTGAGCAGCCGGTGTTAGAGCGTCACCAGGCGCGGGCTACGGATAGACGGGCGCAGGCCCGGCCGCCAGCGAACCGGGCCTTAAGGCCCGGTGAGCGGCGGTGTTGTCGGCGAGCACCGCCATCGGGGCGTCGCGGGGGGGCCGGGGGCCGGCCCCCCGGGCCAGCACTGCCCGGTGAGCGGCCGGTGTGTCGGCGAGCACCGGATCCGGGGCGCGAAGCGCAGCGGGGGTTCCAGGGGTAGTCCCGGGGTCGTCCCCCCTGGGCCCCCCGTGTCAGATTGGTGCTGGCCGGGGACCGGGGATCAGCTCCGCCAGGTAGCGGGAGGGCTGGCCTGCCGCCCGGGCGCCCGGCCCGCGGGCGGCGGGCCAGGACAGGTAGAGCCGTTCCCTGGCCCGCGTGACCGCCACGTAGAGCAGCCGCCGTTCCTCGTCGATGGCCGCGGGGGTCCGGGCGTAGACGATCGGCATGACTCCCTCCGCCAGGCCGGGGAGGAAGACCGCGTCCCATTCGAGGCCCTTGGAGGCGTGCATTGAGGCGAGCGTCACCCCGTCCATGACCGGCGCGTGGCCGAGCGCCGCCCGGCCCTGAAGCTCGGCGACGAAATCCTCCAGCGCCGCGTCGGGGTGCGCGGCGTACAAGTCGTCGGCGAGCTGGGCGACGGCCGCCAGTGACTCCCAGCGCTGCCGGCTGGCGCCGGCCCCGGCGGGCTCGGCGCCGGTGAGGCCGGCCCCGGACAGGACGTTCCGCACCTCGGCCGGGAGCGGACAGGCCGGGTCCTCCTCGGCTCGCCCTCGCAAGGCACCGCGCAGCAGCATGACCGCCTGGCGCACCTCGGGCCGGTCATAGAAGCGATCGGCGCCCCGGACCTGATAGGGCACCCCGGCGGCTCCCAGTGCGCTCTCGAACCGCTCCAGCATGGCGTTGATGCGGACCAGCACGGCGATCTCCCGGGCCGGAAGACCGCCCTCGATGAGCGACCGCGCGCGGGCCGCGACGCGCTCGGCCTCGGCCAGCTCGTCTTTGTAGCCGTGCAGCACGGGCTCCGGGCCGGCCGGCCGCTGGGCCACCAGGGGGACGGCGGGGGCCGGCGCAGCGGGCCGGCCGGTCGCCCGGGCGCCCGCGGTGGAGACTGCTGCGGGCGGGCTGACCAGCCGGTTCGCCAGGGCGACGACCTGGGGGGTGGAGCGGTAGTCGCGGACCAGGCGGACCACGGTGGCGTCCGGGAACTCGGCTGCGAACCCGGTGAGGTACCGGTGCGTGGCCCCGGTGAAGGAGTAGATCATCTGGTGCGGATCACCGACCACGCACAGGTCGTCACGGTCGCCCAGCCAGACGTCGAGCAACAGCTTCTGCAGCGGGTTGACGTCCTGGTACTCGTCGACCACGAAGTAGCGGAACGAGGCGCGAACCTGATCGGCCGCCGGGCGGCTGTCGGCCAGGATCGCCGCCGTCAGCTCCAGCACCGATTCGAAGTCGATCAGCTGGCGCTCCCGGCGCAGCCGTTCGTAGGTGTCGTACAGCGACGCCACCCCGTCGGCGCCGACGGGCCCGGGGGCGCGGCCGGCCTTTCCCGCGGCGGCCACGTACTCGTCGGGCCGCACCTGCGTCACCTTGGCCCACTCGATCTCCGCCGCGATATCGGACAGGCCGCCGCCTTCGGTCCGCAGCCGCAGCACCCGGGCGGCGTCGCCGAGCAGCGGAAGCTTGGACTCGATCAGCCGGGGCGGGCGGCCGCCGACCACCCGGGGCCAGAAATACGTGAGCTGCCGCAGTGCCGCAGCGTGGAAGGTCGTCGCGCGGACCGCTTCGGTGCCCAGGCCCGCGCCGCTGAGCAGGCGCAGCCGGCCACGCAGTTCACCCGCGGCCCGCACGGTGAACGTGAGCGCGAGCACCCGCGCCGGATCGACCACCCCGGTCAGCGCCGCGTAAGCGATGCGGTGGGTGATCGCCCGGGTCTTGCCCGTCCCGGCTCCCGCCAGCACGCACACCGGCCCGCGCACGGCCAGGGCGACCGCACGCTGCTCCGGGTCCAGCGCGTCCAGTACCGCGCCGGCCCCGGCCTGGCTGACGTCCGCCTCCATTGCTGCCGTCCCCGCGGTCCATTTCCCGTCCACGGCGGCCCTGCTGGTCCGCCCCTGGCGCGTCACTCTAGCCCGCCGGGTCAGCCGGTGCGCGCGGCCGGCGGCCACCAGATGCGCCCGGGCAGACAATCCGCCAGGATCAACAGGCAGCCGAATCGAGTGGCCTGCTGAGGAGCCCCTGGGCAAGGAAAGGCCCCGCACGCCTTCCCAGAACAGGCGGCTCGGCGCAGGCTGAGGGAAAGAACGGAGGTGCCGGCTGATGGAGATATCAGCGCAGCTACCAGCGGAGATATCGGCGGTGCTGGCCGACGCCCGGGACCGGGTGGTCGGCGAGGCACTGGCCACGCTCAACGAACGCGATCAAGCTGGCGGCCTCGCGTCCAGCCCGGCGGAGCGCCGCCAGGACATGGAGCATCTGTTCGAGCTGATCCAGCGCTGCGTGCACGAGGGTCACTGCGAGCCGATCATAGGGCCGTCCCAGCAGATGGCCGCGGACCATTTCGCCGCCGGCATCGAGATCGCCGAGGTTCAGACGGCGTTCACCGTCCTGGAGGACGTGCTCTGGCGGCATCTGGCCGACGCCGTAAGCGGCGATCAGCGGCTCGACACACTCCGGCTCGTCAACGTCATCCTCGGAGCCGGCCGGGACGCGCTGGCCCGGACCTACGTGTCACTGGCCAGTCACCCCGGCGACCCGCTGCAGGGGCAGCTGGCGCCGCCGGGGCCGGGCCCCGCACCGGGCGTGGCAGAAACCGGAGGCACGTCAGAGACGGGGACCGGGGGAAACG
>JBEKCN010000817.1:0-3034 GCA_050014855.1 Streptosporangiaceae bacterium
CGAAGAGGGATCACTGATAGGCCGGGCCGTGCACGTCGCGAAGATGCGCAATAGCTGGCACGAGATGACGCTGAACAGCGTTACCATCACCGATCGCGGCCTCGTGGTCGGAAAGAAACTCGAAGGCGTGACCGGGCGCCTCGGCTGGAGCGCGCTACGAACACAGGGCCCAATGGAACCCGTCCGGCCCGTCGCCAGGAGTTCGGCCCGACCTTCCTGATCCCTGGCTGCTGCGCAGGTGCTCACGCTTGCTGGTACCGACAATCGGCGCGCTCAACTCCGCGGCGGCAAGTTCGTCCAGTTCCGTGCGCCATCAGCAGGTGGTTCCGGTGGCCTGGTCGGTAGCCTGGCCCCGTGCAGCACGTCCTGACCACCGAACGCCTGGTCCTGCGCCCGGTGACCGGGCCAGACCACGCTGGACTGCTGGCCCACTGGACCGCGCCGGAGGTGCAGCGGTTCCTGTTCGACGGGACGGTCCAATCCCCGGCGGACATCACCCGGCCGAGCAGGACCGCCGTGTGCTGACGCTCCGGTCACGGGCCTTTCTGGAGCGTAGGCAGGCACCGGCCGCCGCGGGCCGGTAGGCCACCGGAATCCTGAGGCTCCTTGCTGGCCGCTCCCGTAGGCCGGGCTCACCGCCTAGCTTTACGCCACAAAGTTCCTGGGCTTGCCGCTTGACTTTATGCCATAAAGCAGCGTCTACTTTATGGCATAAAGCCGATGCCAGGGAGGCGCCATGAACCACACACCCGACTCCGCCGCCGCCGCCGGCAACGGCGGCAAGTTTGACCCCCGGCAGGCCGCTGCCCTGCTGGACCAGGCGACTCAGCAGACGCGCCGCAAGCTTGCGCCCGCTCAGCCCTGGCTCTTGACGATCAGGGCGGTCATGGTTCTGGCCGTGCTCGGCGCGTGCTGGCTCAACGTGCGCGGGCAGCATCCTTACAGGGGCCCGACCTCCGCAGTCCTCCCGTTCGTGGTTGTGTTCGTGATCGCCAACTTCGTCGCGACCGTCACGGTTCGCAAGCGCGCGACCGCCGGGGTGAGCGGGAAATCCCGGCTGCGCCCCTGGGAGATCATCGTGCTGACGCTGGCGTGGATTGCCGTGTTCGCGGTCATCGGAGCGCTGGCCGGCACCGGAGTGAGCCCCGCGATCGTCTACTCGCTGATCCCGCTCACGGTGCCGCTGATCCTCGCCGGCCTGGCCTGGGCGGGCATCAACGCGGCACGGGCAGACTGGCGCCCTTGCGGGGTCGGGGTCGGGGTCGCCGTCGTCGGCGCCGTGGGGCTGTTCGCGGGGCGGGCCGGGGCGTGGGCGGTCGTCGGCGTGGGCCTGTTCATCGTGCTCCTCGGCAGCGCCGTCGCCATCGTCTGGCAGCAGCGCCGCAGCGTGGTCTGGCCATGACCGACGAGCTCGACCCGCTGATCCACGTGCCCACCCGGCTGAAGATCGTCGCGACGCTGGCAGCACTGCCCGACGGCGACTCGCTGTCCTTCACCCGCCTGCAGGACATGCTCGGGCTCACCCCCGGCAACCTGATCATCCAGCTGCGCAAGCTCGAAGAAGCCGACTATCTCAGTACCGAGAAGACCAGGAGCGGGTCCGCGCAGAAAACCACCGTGGCCCTGACCAGCCACGGCCGAAAGGCACTCAGCGCCTACACCCAGGCGCTGCGCGACCTGCTCGGCGGCCTGTAAAACGGAGGCACGGCCCACCATCAGCACCGGCGCACTTGACCCGCTGATAACGCGTCCTCGCCGGAGCCCAGGACCAGTGGTGTTACCGCAGAGGCACCCAGAACTCGGGCTCGAGATTAGGCGGTTCTCTCGCACATTTTTGATACGGCATAATTCCGAGGTCCGGGGCCGGTTCGCTTGTCAGGATCGCCTCGTTGCTGAAACGATGGGGCCGTGAAACTGGGAATTTTGTGCGGCGGCGGCCCCGCCCCGGGTATGAATTCGGTCATCTCTGCTGCCACGATCGAGGCCCGGAAGTCCGGGTGGGACGTCCTCGGGATCATGGACGGCTTCCAGCACCTCATCGAGGGCCGGATCGAGGAGGCGCGGCCCCTCTCCATCACGGACGTGTCCAGGATCCACGTCCTGGGCGGGTCGATCCTCCGGACCTCGCGGGCCAACCCGATGGTGCGAGACGAGGACGCTGCCGACCCGGACTGGAGGCTGCACGCCTGTCTGGAATCACTGCAGAAGCTGGGGATCGGCGCACTCGTGACGATCGGCGGGGACGACACCGCGTTCTCGGCGTCCCGGCTGGCCGAGGTGGCCGGCGGGGCCCTGCGCGTGGCGCACGTGCCGAAGACCATCGACAACGACCTGCCGCTACCGGGCGGCACGCCGACCTTCGGCTTCGAGACCGCCAGGAGCGTGGGGGTCCAGCTCGTCAACAACCTGATGACCGACGCCATCACCACCCAGCGGTGGTACCTGGTGGTGGCCATGGGCCGCTCGGCCGGTCACCTGGCCGTGGGCATCGGAAAGTCGGCCGGGGCCACCCTCACGGTGATCGGCGAGGAGTTCCCCGGCGACGAGCCCATCCGGCTGCCGCACCTGGTGGACATCATCGAGACCTCGATGCTCAAGCGGATCGCCCACGGCCGTCCCTTCGGCGTGGCGGTGTTCGCCGAGGGCATCGGCCTGCGCCTGCCCCAGGACGAGCTGGCCAGGGCCATGCCGGAGGTCGAGCTGGACGAGCACGGTCACGTCCGGCTGGCCGAGCTCGAGCTGGACCGGCTGCTGGCGAAGCAGGTCAAGGACCGCTTCAAGGAGCGGGGGCAGAAGATCACGGTCGAGGGCAAGAACATCGGCTACGAGCTCCGGTGCGCGCCGCCCATCCCGTTCGACATCGAGTACACCCGCGACCTCGGCTACAGCGCCGTCGACTACCTGAAGCAGGTGCTGGCGGGCGACGAGCCCGGTGGCATGGTCACCATCCAGGAGGGGCACATGGTGGCGCTGCCCTTCGGGTCGTTCAACGACCCCGAGACGGGGCGGGTGCGGATCCGGCTGGTGAACGTCG
>JBEKCN010000818.1:0-5244 GCA_050014855.1 Streptosporangiaceae bacterium
CCACCGAGACCGCGTCCGGGTCCCCGGAGGCACGCTGCATCACTTCCGCCGCGGTCCAGACGCCGATGCCGGGGATGGCGCGCAGCCGTGCGCTGGCCGCCGCAGCCCCCATCGCGGTGATCTCCTCCATCCGGCCGGCGACCTGGGCGGCCGCGGCGATGGTCCGGGTCCGCACCGCTTCCACCCCGGCCCGGTGCCACTCCCAGGACGGGATCCGCGCCCAGACCCGGGCGGGCGGGAACACGCGCATGCCGCGCGGAGCGGGGCCCGGCGCGGGCGCCCCGTACCGGTGCATTAGCGTGCGCCAGGCACGGTGCGCCTCGATACCGAGGACCTTCTGCTCGAGGACCGCGGGCACGAGTGCCTCCAGCACCTGGTGGCTGCGCCCGACGCGCAGGCCCGCGTGCCGGGCCGCCATCTCGCGCAGCAGCTGGTCGCCCGGGTCGAAGCCGGCCCGGTCGTCGCCGCCGCCCAGCATGTCCGGCAGAGTCTCCAGCAGCCACGCGGCCCCCGGGCCCCACGCCGCGGCCACGATCACGTCCCCCCGGGCGGGCTGGACGCGGAGCGCGCCGGGGCCGTCCGGGGTGAGCGACGTGCGCCACACGGCCCCGGCCGCGTCGACGCGGTAGGCCGGATCACCGCCGCCCCGGCGGTGCACGGACAGAGTCATCCGCACGTCGACCGGGAACGGCGGGTGCCAGTCCCGGGCCAGCGGCTGAGCCGGTCCGGTCAGGTCACTCGCCGCCGCGGTCATCTCGCAATCCTGGTCCGGCCGCTCAGGCGTCGGAGGAAAACCGGATGGAGGTCGGCTCGAGCCGCACCCCGGGCCAGACGCGCATGCCGCCGGCGAGCTCGTTGCCGGTGCCGATGATGGCGCCGTCGCCGATCACCACGTCCTGCACGGTGGCGCCGGCCGCGACCTGGGCGCCCGCGCCCACGATGCTGTCCCGGACCACGGCGCCGGGGCCGATCCGCACGTCGCCGAACAGCACGCTGCCCTCGACCGTCGCGTCGGCGCCGATCTCCGCGCCGGGGCCGACCACGGTGCCACCGGACACCACGGCCCCGTCCGCGACGGACGCGCCGGGCAGGAACAGGGCGGCCCCGCACGGCCCAGGCAGCGCCGAGGACGCGAGCCGGCCGAGCACCAGGTCACACGAGCCCCGCACAAAGGTCTCCGGAGTGCCCACGTCGAGCCAGTAGGCGGACTCTGCGTACCCCATGACGGTCTGCCCCGCGTCGATCAGGCCGGGGAACGTCTCGCGTTCCACCGAGACCGGCCGGTCGGCCGGGATCGCGTCGATCACCCGGCGGGTGAACACGTAGCAGCCGGCGTTGATCCGGTTAGTGACCGGGTTCTGCGTCTTCTCCAGGAACGCGGTCACCCGCCCGGCCGGGTCCGTCGGCACGCAGCCGAACCGCGCCGGATCCGGCACCTCGACCAGGTGCAGGGTGGCCGCCGCGTCAGCCTTGCGGTGCATGTCCAGCTGGGCGCCGATGTCGTGGCCGGACAGCACGTCCCCGTTGAGCACCACGACGGGATCGTCAGGGCCGCCGCGCAGCCTGCTGGCGGCGTTACGGATGCCGCCGGCCGTGCCGAGCGGGATGTCCTCGGAGACGTACTCGATCGACAGGCCGAACGCGGCCCCGTCGCCGAAGCAGTCGCGGAACATCTCGGCCCGGTAGGACGTGGCCAGGACCACATGGGTGATGCCCGCGGCGGCGGCCCGGGCGAACTGATGGCACAGGAACGGCACCCCCGCCGTGGGGAGCAGTGGCTTCGGTGCGGACAGGGTCAGCGGGCGGAGCCTGGTGCCCTGCCCGCCCACCAGGAGAATCGCCTCTAGCGGTTCACGCGGCATAAGTCTGGTCGCCTTAACAGTCGTTGCCTCGCCGGATCAGGTACCGGCGGGCGAGTGGCGCGCGGGTGTCATGGCCGCCGACGCTACACGGCGCTCTGCTGCTCGGCGCCGTTTTCGGCGGCGCGGCGGTAGCAGGCCAGGTGGGCCTCGGCGGAGGCGGCCCAGGTGAACTCCTGCGACCGGGCGTAACCCGCCAGGGCCAGGGCCTCCCGGCCGACCGGATCGTCGAGCAGGCCGCGCAGCGCCGTCTGGATGCTGCCGGCGTCCGGCTCGGTGTAGGCCACCGCGTCCCCGCCTACTTCCGGCAGTGACGTGCAGTGGGTGGTGAGCACGGGGGCGCCGCACGCCATGGCCTCCAGCACGGGCAGCCCGAATCCCTCACCCCGGCTCGGGTAGGCGTAGACGAGAGCGCCGCCGAGGAACCCGGGCAGCAGCGAGTACGGCAGGTAGCCGGGGCGCACCAGGCGCAGGTGCGATGGCACGGCGGCCACCGCGGCATCCACCTCGTCACTCCAGCCGCCCCCGCCGGCCAGCACCAGCGCCGGTGGCTCGTCGAGGTCCGCCACCGCACCGGCCCAGCCGGTGATCAGCGCGGCGACGTTCTTCCGCGGATCCAGCGCGCCCAGGAAGGCGATGTACGGCTTGCCGTGCAGCCCTAGCCGGTCGGACACCTGGCTGACCTGCACCGGGTCCGGCCGGTGGAACAGCGAGTGGTCCACCCCGTGGTAGGCCACGTCGATGCGGGTCGGGTCGGCGCCCAGCACGCGGACCAGCTCGTCCCGCGTCGCCTTGGACGGCACGATGAGCCGGGCGGCCCGGCGTACCGCGGTCCGGATCGCCGACTTGTAGAACACCGACGTCACCGGGCTGTACAACTCCGGTTCGGTGAAGAACGTGAGGTCGTGAATGGTCACGACCGTGGGACGCCCGGGCCGCAGCGGCATCGAGTAGTGCGGAGCATGGATGACGTCGGCGCTTACCTGCTGCGCCACGACCGGCAGGCCCGACTGCTCCCACGCCAGGCGGGCCGCGCGGTGCATGATCGTCGGCGGCGCGGTCACGACCTCGGCGCTCGTGATCAGCCTGTGGTAGCGCTCCTCATCGGCGCGCTGGCAGGCGATAGCCAGATCCGTGCCGGCCGCGCCGAGCGCGGTCAGCAGCCCATCAACGTATCAACAAGCACACGAGGCGCCACGGCCGTATCTGCTCCTCTCCACCCGGTCACGGGCACACGGTGCCGCAGGTAACAACCTGGGAGGTCAGCAACGCTGTGGATGGCCCGTCAGCACCGAAGCCTACGCCCTCGGCGGGGCAGTAGGCAGCGTCGGCCGTCATGTCGCGGCCGCCTCGGGCACCGCCGTCTCCCGGGCGTTTCCCGGACCAGCCGACCCGCGGCGCCGCGCCCGCATGAGCACGATCGCGCCCCGGTCATCCCGCGTGCCCCGGTCGGCCGCGGCGACCAGCGGGACCAGCGGCGCGGCGGCGTTGAAGCCGACCGGGCCGCCGTGCGCGGAAAGGGTCAGGTACAGCCGCTCTGACCAGCGCGAGCGGAAATGGTACCGGTACTCGCAGACGTCCAGCCCGCGCTCGCCGAGCAGGCCGGCCAGCTGCTCATGGGTGTAGGTCCGCCGCACGTGGTAACGCCCGCAGTGCGCCCGGTACAGCCTCGGCCACTGGTCGGCGCGGGTGAGCGCGTCGGCGGACAGGACGAGCTCGCCGCCGGGCGTGAGCACCCGGGCCATCTCGCTGAGGGCGAGCGGGCCGTCGTCAAAGTGCTCGATGGCGCAGATGGACATCACCCGGTCGAAGCTGGCGTCGGGAAACGGCAGCCGGAGCGCGTCCCCGCGCACCAGGGCGGGCGCGCTGGCCAGCTCCCGGCCGCGCCGTAGCTTGTGCGTGGCCAGGTCGATCGCGACCGCGTGTGCCCCGCGGCGCCGGGCCTGCCCGGCCCAGTAGCCATCCCCGCCGGCCACGTCCAGGACCCGCATCCCGTGCAGGTCCGGCCCGAGCCAGCGCAGCAGCGTCCCCGCTTCCCGCCAGCGGCACACATGCACCTGGTGGCCGGCGAACGCAACCGCGTCGGTTACTTTCATGGAGGCCAGACTATGGCCTAGACCACATGAACATGTGCGGGGCCGCGAGGACGTGATGACCGGGACCGGTCACTTCGCCGCGGCGGCCCGCTGGGCATCGCCGGGCGCCCGCTTCAGGCCGGTGAAGACCTGGTCGCTGGGTCAGCAGGAGGGGACGGACCTGCCCTGCTTGATGGCCTTCAGGTCGGCGATGGCGCCGGACAGCGTGCTGACCTTGACGACCCGGAGCCCGGCCGGGACCGCGCCCACCGTGTCCGAGCAGTTGCCGGCCGGGGCGAGGAAGACGGTCGCGCCGGCGTCCCGGGCGCCGACCATCTTCTGCTGGATACCGCCGATCGCTGAAACCGCGCCGTTGGGGGAAATCTCCCCGGTGCCGGCGATGAACTTGCCGCCGGCCAGGTCCATGCCCGTGAGCCGGTCGATGATCCCCAGGGCGAACATCATGCCGGCACTCGGACCGCCGATGTTGCCGATGCTGATGTTGACCGTGAACGGGAACTGGTACTGCTGCTGAACGATCATCCCGAGCACGGGCCGGCCGCCGACGAGCTTGGGCGTTATCTGGACCTGCCGGGTGACGCCGCCCCGGACGATCGTGAGCCGCAGCGGCCCCGAGCCCCCCCTGGCCTTGATCAGCGACGTGAGCTGGGTGGGGCCGGTGACCGGCTGGCCGTCCACCGCGGTGATCAGGTCACCGGTCTTCAGCACGGCGGCGGCCGGCATCTGCTTCTCGGTACCCACCACGCCCGCGACGGTCTTGTACCCGATGCCGAGCTGGTGCAGGGCCGCCGCCGTAGCCGTCTCCTGCGAGCTGGTCATCTGCTCCTGGTCGGCCTGCTGGACCTGCTGCTGAGACTGGCCCGGCGGGAACAGCTCGCTCTCCGGGACGACCGCCTCGCTGCGGTCCAGCCAGGCGCGCAGTGCGGTGAAGACGTCGAACTCATCCCCTGGTCCACCCTGGTAGCTGACGGTGACCATGTTGAGGTGCCCGCTGGTCGGGTAGACCCGGTGCCCGGAGATCGTGATCAGCGGCCTGCCGCCGGAGTCCTTGCCCAGGGTGTTCAGCGTGGGTCCCGGGCCGAGGATGACGTACGGGACGGGCAGCAGGATCGCGGCGACGAGGGCGACGATGACGGTGCCTCCCGCGATGTACAGCGTCAGGGCGCGACGGGACATGACCGGAAGACTACGCGCACCCGACCCATTCGCTGTCGCCGCCGGTGAAGCGCTGGTGCTTCCAGATTGGCACGGTCGCCTTGAGCTCATCGATCAGCATCCGGCAGGCGTCG
>JBEKCN010000819.1:0-3031 GCA_050014855.1 Streptosporangiaceae bacterium
GTCTCACGCACTGCGTCCTCGAAGTCGGCCACCGGCAGCCCGGACGCGGCCTGGATCAGCTCGTCGTCGGCCCGTCTCCCGGCGACCGCGGCCACCCGCAGCACGCGCTGCGCCGCATCGGACAGCCGTTCCACCCGGTTGAGCAGCAACGCGACCAGCCCGGCGGGAAGCCCGTGGTCCTCTGCGGCGTGGTCCGCCGACGCGGCGAGCAGCTCTTCCGCGTAGTAGGCGTTGCCCTCGGCCCGGCTGATGATGCCGTTGAGGACGACGGCGTCGAGCGCGGGTACGGCAGCGGCTGTCCGGAGTCTCCCGGCCGGAGTCTCCCGGCCGGGAGACTCCGGGCCTACCGCGTCCGGGCCTGACCCACCGGAACTGGGACGGTTCGCCTCCGCCAGGGCGGTCAGGTGCTCGGCCAGGGCGGCCGGCTCCAGCGGGCCGAGCTGGATGGCGGTCACGGTCGGCAGGCGCTGCAGCTCCGCCAGGACCGGGCGGAGGGGATGGCGCCGGTGCAGGTCATCGGTGCGGTAGGTGCCGACGATCGCCACCCGCTCGGTGCGCAGGACCCGGCTGAGGAAGGTGAGCAGGTCACGGGTGGACGCGTCCGCCCAGTGCAGGTCCTCGAGCACCAGCAGGACCGGGGCCGCGGCGGCCAGCTCGGCCAGCAGTCCCAGCACCGCGCCGAGCATCTGCTGGCGGGCCATGCCAGACTCATCGCCGCCGGCCGGAGCGGCCGTCCCGCTCTCCGGCAGCAGCCGACCGAGCAATGGACGGGCCGCAAGGGCATCCCGCAGCTGCGCTGCCCCGGGTCGCGGGCCCGCCGCTGCGCGGTGTGACCCAGCCGCTGGGGGCTGCGTCGGCTGGGTCACACCGCGCAGCGCGTCCGCGAGCGGCAGGTAGGGGACGCTCTCGCCGAGCTCGGCGCAGTGCCCGGAAAGCACGGTGAAGCCCTGCTCGGTGGCTATGCGGGTCACCTCGGCCACGAGCCGGGTCTTGCCCACCCCGGCGTCCCCGCCGATCAGCGCGACCACCGCCTGGCCCGACGCGGCGTCGTCGAGGAGCGTGAGCATACGGCCGAGCTCGGCATCCCGCCCGACCAGCCGTCCCCACGGCACCTCCTGGAGCATGCCCCGAGTATCCCATCAGACCCTGACACTTCCGAAGGATTAACCGGCCCGGCCAGATAGTTTCACTAGGCATGGAAAAGACCGTCAGAACGAATGAGGAGTGGCGTGAGAAGCTCACGCCCCAGGAGTACGCGGTACTGCGCGAGGCGGGGACCGAAGCACCGTTTACCGGTGAGTACACCGACACCAAGACCGTCGGCGTGTACCGGTGCCGCGCGTGCGGCGCCGAGCTGTTCCGGTCGGGCGAAAAGTTCGAGTCCCACTGTGGCTGGCCGTCGTTCTACCAGCCGACCAGCGACGACGCCGTCACGCTGATCCAGGACCGCTCGCTGGGCATGGTCCGGACCGAGGCACGTTGCGCCAGCTGTGACTCCCACCTGGGTCACGTCTTCGAGGGTGAGGGCTACGACGTCCCCACCGATCAGCGCTGGTGCATCAACTCGATCTCGCTCACGCTGGAGCCGGAAGAGTCATGACCGGGCTGCGGGTGATCCGCGGCGGTGAGCTGTCCGGCAGCACGGCCCAGACCCCCGGGATGCGCCGCTCGGCGGCCATCTCGGGCGATCTGGTCGGGGCCAGCGGGCTGTGGATGGGCCGGACCGTGGTGCTCCCCGGCGCGTCGTCGGGTGACCACCACCATGGCGAGTCGGAGACGGGCATCTACGTGGTATCCGGTCACCCGGTGTTCGTGTTCCGGGATCCGGGCAGCGGGGAAATTACCCGGCTGGAGACCCAGCCCGGTGACTACGTCTGGGTGCCGCCGCACGTCCCGCACCGTGAGGAGAACCCGTCCCCGGACATCGAGGCCGTGGTCGTGATTGCCAGGTCCACGCAGGAGGCCATCGTCGTCGGCGTACCCGCACTGTGACCTGCGCTGGCCCAGTTGGTGCGAGCGGTCCGTCCTTTTGGTCTGGGCCGTTTGGTATGCGCCGTCAGTCCGTGTCGCCGGAGTCGAGCCGGCGGGACCGCTTGACCGCGCCGCGGCGGCGCTTGTCTGCCACCCGCCGTTCCCGGGCGCCCCGCCCGGGCCGGGTCGGTATTCGGGGTGGCTGCGGCGGGGCGAGCGCCTCCCGCAGCAGGTTGGCCATCCGGCCGCGTGCCGCCCGGCGGTTCTGCAGCTGGCTGCGCTGCTCGGACGCGACAACGGTCAGCACGCCGTCGGCCATCCCGTGGCCCAGCCGGTCCAGGATCCGCTCGCGCGCGTAGCCGGGCAGGACCGCGGATTGGGTGACGTCGTAGGAAAGCTCGACCCGGGTGTCGGCGGTATTTACGGACTGGCCGCCGGGCCCGGACGATCGGGAGAACCGCTCGCGCAGCTCGCCGGCCGGTATCACCAGCCAGCTGTTCACGCGGAGATCGTCGGCCACGCTTTCAGGATGCCTGACCCGGCCCGCGAAGTGACGGCGGGGCGTTGACCGCCCATCGCGGTGCCTCGCCGGCGGCCCAGCGCCGCAGGTTGCCGGCCAACAGCTCACTGCTGCGGTAGAACATGTGGCCGGTGAGGCCGCCTACGTGCGGGGTGCCGATCACCCGCGGGTGGCGCGGCAGCCGCGCCAGGCGGTCCCACCCCAGCCTGCGGGCGAAGTACGGCCGCTGGAACAGCACCTTCACGGCAGGGCCGCCACCAGTTCACCGACCGGCTTGCGGCGCCCGGTGTAGAACGGGATCTCCTCCCGGGTGTGCCGGCGGGCCTCGGCGCCGCGCAGGTGGCGCATCAGGTCGACGATCCGGTGCAGCTCATCGGCCTCGAACGCGAGAATCCATTCGTAGTCGTTCAGCGCGAAGCTGGACACGGTGTTGGCCCGGACGTCCGGGTACTCGCGGGCCAGCACGCCGTGCTCGGCGAGCATCTTCCGGCGTTCCCCCGGGTCCAGCAGGTACCACTCGTAGGACCGCACGAACGGGTA
>JBEKCN010000820.1:0-3027 GCA_050014855.1 Streptosporangiaceae bacterium
GGCAGACGCTCCCGTACATGCCGGCTCAGCAGATCCAGAGTCGGCGGTTGAGCGGAATTGGCCGGAACAATCACCGCCGTCACGCGCTCGCCCCATTCCGGGTCCGGCCTGCCAATGACAACAGCCTCGCGCACTCCCGGGCAGGTCTCAAGCACCGACGCGACCTCTCCGGCCACGACCTTCTCGCCACCGGTGTTTATCACGTCATCGGCCCGCCCGCGCACCGTGACCCGCCCCGAGGCGTCGATCACCCCCAGGTCGGAAGTGACGAACCAGCCGCCGTCCAGCGCAGCCGCCGTCAGGTCCGGCCGCAGCCGGTACCCGGAAAACAGCACGGGGCCGCGGAACCGGATCCGGCCGTCGCCGCCCGTCGCCACCGTGACCCCCTCCAGCGGGAAGCCGTCGTAGACGCAGCCGCCACAGGTCTCGCTCATCCCGTACGTGGTGACGACGCGGATACCTGCCGCACGGGCCTGTCCGAGCAGGGTCTGCGGCGCGGCTGCCCCCCCGAGCAGGACCGAGCGGAACGCCGGAGCCCAGGTCACGGGCGGTTGGTCAGCCGCCAGCAGGCGCCGCAGCTGGGTCGGCACGATGGAGACGTGGGCGCAGCCGGAGCCGGCCAGCACGGCCGGGTCCAGCCGCCCCGCGATCACCGGGCTGGTGCCGGCCACCAGCGAGCGGACCAGGACCTGGATACCGGCGATGTGCGTGGCGGGCAGGGCCAGCAGCCACCGGTCACCCGGCGCGGCGCCCGCCCGGGCCAGCGACGCCCGCGCCGAATGCGTCAGCGCGGCCGCGCTCAGCTCGACGCCTTTGGGCTGCCCGGTCGAGCCGGATGTGGTGATCACCACAGCAGTGTGCGGGCTGGTTTCGTGCCCGCCGGGCCGCCGGACGAGGCCGTCGGCGGTCTCCACCGCGTCCGGCGCGAACGCCTCCAGGATGCCGGTCAGCCGCTCCCGGGGCAGATCCGCCTCCAGCGGCAGGATCGCCGGGCCACTGCCGTCCAGGGCCGCCGCGAGCATCTCCAGCAGCCGCCCGCCGGCCGCCGGCGGGGGCAGGACAACCGCATGCAAAGGACGCTCTACCACGCACGTAAGGTTAGATCCTGCTTGACCGGCCCCAGGTACGCGGCGGTCCGCGGGACAGCGATCGCCGGGTGGCGGGCCCGCGCGGTGACGAACCTCGCACCGCGACGATTCTCATGGCGGAGGGTGCGCGAGTGGCCGAGTGGCAGCAAGCGGAGACTCCGGGGGCAGCGCTGGAGGCCGCGGAGTCTCCGAAGACTCCGGAGTCTCTGCTCGGAACGCTCCGGGCGTTCGCGATCCCGATGACCACGAAGTTCCGTGGCATCACCGTCCGCGAGGGCGCGCTGATCGAGGGACCGGCCGGCTGGGGGGAGTTCTCCCCGTTCGCCGAGTACGGCCCCCGGGAAAGCGCCCGCTGGCTGGCCAGTGCGATCGAGGCGGCGACGGCCGGGTGGTCGGCTCCGATCCGGGACCAGGTGCCGGTCAACGTGACGGTGCCGGCCGTGGGTCCCGCGCGGGCTTACGAGATTGCCGCCGGGTCCGGCTGCGGGACAGCGAAGGTCAAGGTCGCCGAACGGGGCCAGGCCGACGCTGACGACATCGCGCGGGTCGAGGCCGTCCGGGACGCCATGGGCCCCGGCGGCAAGGTCCGGATCGACGTGAACGGCCACTGGGATGTCGCGCATGCGGCCCGGATGCTGTCTGAGCTGGGCAAATTCGGCCTGGAGTACGCCGAGCAGCCGTGCGCGACGCTGGCGGAGATGGCCGAGCTGCGCCGCCTGACGGAGGTGCCGCTCGCCGCCGACGAGTCGATCCGGCGCGCCGAAGACCCACTGCGGGTCCGGGCGGCCGGCGCCGCCGACATCGTGGTGCTCAAGGTGCAGCCGCTGGGCGGGGTCCGCCCCGCCCTGCGGATCGCCGCGGCGTGCGGCCTGCCGGTGGTAGTGTCCAGCGCGGTCGACACCTCAGTGGGGCTGGCGGCGGGCGTGGCGCTGGCGGCCGCGCTGCCGGAGCTGCCGTACGCCTGCGGGCTCGGCACGATGAGCCTGCTGACGGGGGACGTGACCGCGGAGCCGCTGGCCCCGGCCGGGGGAGCGCTGCCGGTGCGACGGCCTGCCGTCTCGGCGGCGGAGCTGGCCCGGTGGGAGGTCGACCCAGGGCCGTGGCGGGACCGGGCGGCCGCCGCCGCGAGGTTCCTGGACGAGGTGGCGCCCGTGAGCGGGCCCTCCGGTGCGGACCTGAGGGACCTCAGCCGGTGATGAACCCGTCGACGGCGCTGGCGGTCACCCTGGCCGACGAGCTGATCCGGTGCGGGATGACCGACGCGGTGGTCGCGCCCGGTTCCCGCAGTGCGCCGCTGGCCATGGAGCTGTTCACCCGGGCGCAGCGGGGCGATGTGCGGCTGCACGTCCGCATCGACGAGCGTTCGGCCGGTTACCTCGCGCTGGGCCTGGCCAAAGCCAGCCGGCGCCCCGTATGCGTCGTCTGCACGTCCGGGACGGCGGCGGCCAGTTTCCACCCGGCGGTGATCGAGGCGGACGAGTCGTGCGTGCCGCTGCTGGTCCTGACGGCGGACCGCCCGCCGGAACTGCGCGGCACCGGGGCCAACCAGGCCATCGACCAGATCAAGCTGTACGGCAGCGCCGTGCGCTGGTTCTGCGAGGTGGGCGCCCCGGAGGCGCAGCCGGGGATGGTGGGGTACTGGCGGTCGCTGGCCTGCCGGGCCTGGGGGCTCGCGGCGGGGACCACCGGAGGAGCAGGTGGCCCAGCGGGTCCCGTCCACTTGAACCTGGCCTTCCGGGACCCGCTCGTCCCCGGGCGCCAGACCGGTGGCCAGGAAGAAGCGGGCGGCCAGGAAGAAGCGGATAGCCCCGGAGCCGGGCAGGCCGGGCAGGCCGGGCAGGCCGGGCAGCCCGTCCGAGAAATCCGGGCCGGCCGTGGCGAGACAGGTCCGGTGGGCGGCGGGAACGAGGCGGTGGACGGCCGCGGCGCTGAGAGCGCG
>JBEKCN010000821.1:0-3027 GCA_050014855.1 Streptosporangiaceae bacterium
ACCGGTGATGGCGAGGAACCGGGCCCGGGAGTCATTCAGCAGCTCCGCGACGCCGTCCGCGTGCAGCATCGTGGACACCGGGACCGGGATGGCGCCCATCCGCATGGTGGCCAGGTAGACCACGACGAACTGCGGTGAGTCCGTCATGAGCATGAGCACCCGCTGCTCGGGCTGGAGGCCCAGCGCCCGCAGCCCGGTCGCGGTCCGGCAGACCTGATCGTGCAGCTGCGCGTAGCTCAGGTCCCCGGCCACCCCGGTCAGCGCGATGCGCTGGCCGTCCCCGTCCGCCAGCCGCTGGTCGAGCAGGTACTCACATGCGTTGAAGAGCTCCGCCATGCCGCACTCCAATGTCGGGGAAGCCCGCTCCGGGTTCTGGCGCGAGACCTGCTGCCAGGATGGTTCACGCGAGGTGGACGTAGTCGTACTCGACTGGCTTGCCGTTGATCCCGTTACGGGGCGGGGCGATCCAGGCCGCGATCTTGCCCCGCTCGTGGACCGGCTGCATGAGCGTGCGGACGTGCGTCTTGTCCACGTCGGTGGGCAGCCACTGACCCTTGCGCCGCTCCCACTCGCCGGCGGAGAGCTTCTCCCCGTCGGGCGAGGCCTCGATCGGGGCGAACGCCCCGACCCGGCGGTTGAACGCGACGTGCGGCAGCTTGAGCCGCTGCGTGAGCCCCGCCTCGGCCAGGATCTTGTTCCAGCGCTTGACGCCGCCTTCGCAGTCGGAGGTGTACTCCCGGCGCAGGTCGGTGTTGAGCCCGACCAAAGCGGCCACCTCTGTCGCCCCGATGCTCTTCTCGCCATTTTCGCCGTCGGCCAGCGCGTCCACCATGAACGCGTCGTCGGTCAGCCGGTGGTCGTCCTTGCGGCGCTCCTCCATCCACCGGCCCTTCAGGCCCGCGGTGTAGTAGTTGGCCACGTTCGTGGACGTCTCCCCGCCGAACAGGTCGAGCGAGACGCTGTAGTGGAAGTTCAGGTACTTCTGGATCACCGGCAGCGGGATGACGCCGAGAGCCGCCACGTCGTCGGTGTTGTTCTCCACCATCACCTGCGCGGTCCGGCCCACCACCCGGTCGATGCCGGTGGTGCCCACCATCATGTGGTGCGCCTCTTCCTTGAGCATGAACTCGCACGTCCGCGACAGCGGATCGAAGGCGCTCTCCTTCAGCGTGCCGAGCTGGTACTTGCCGTCCCGGTCGGTGAAGTAGGTGAACATGTAGAACGACAGCCAGTCCGGGGTCTCCTCATTGAACGCGCCCAGGATGCGGGGGGCGTCCTCGCTGCCGGAGTTACGGTGCAGGAGCTCCGCGGCCTCCTCCCGGCCCTCCCGGCCGAAGTAGGCGTGCAGCAGGTACACCATCGCCCACAGGTGCCGCCCCTCCTCCACGTTGACCTGGAACAAGTTGCGCAGGTCGTACAGGCTGGGGGCGGTGGCGCCCAGGTTGCGCTGCTGCTCGACGCTGGCCGGCTCGGTGTCGCCCTGGATGACCAGCAGCCGCTGCAGGTCCGCGCGGTACTCCCCCGGCACCTTCTGCCAGGCCGGCTCGCCCTTGTGCTCGCCGAAGGCGACCCGCCGGCCGGCGTCCCGCTCGGCCAGGAAGATGCCCCACCGGTAATCCCGCATCGGCACGTGCCCGAAGTGCGCCCAGCCCTCGCGCCCGACGTTGACCGCGGTACGCAGGTACACGTCGCGGGTGGGCAGCGTCGGCCCCATGGAGTCCCACCAGTTGATGAAGTCCGGCTGCCAGGACTCCAGGGCCCGCTGCAGCCGGCGGTCGTCGCGCAGGCTGACGTTGTTAGGGATCTTCTCGGAGTAGTCGGGCGCCATCGTCAACGTGGTCAGACTCGCTTTCGATCGAAGTCAGCGCGCTGCCCGGTCCCGTAGCGGCGCAGCGCGCCGTCCGGGCCCGAGGCGTTCGGCCGGTAGAAGATCCAGTTCTGCCAGGCGGTCAGCCGCCCGAAGATCTTCGTCTCGAGGGTCTCCGGGCCGGCGAAGCGGTAGTTCGCCTCCAGCCCGGTGAGGGCGTCGGGGCTGAAGCTGGCCCGCTCCTCGACCGTGATGCGGACCTCCTCGTCCCAGTCGATGTCGTCGGGGGCGAAGGTGACCAGGCCGAGCCGTTCCGCGTCCTCGGCGGGCAGCGGGTCACCAGCCTGCTTCTCCACCTCGGCCAGGCCAGCCTCGTCCCCGAGGTACCGCGTCCGCAGCCGGGTCAGGCCGTTGCCCATCGGCAGCGGGCCCAGGTTCATCGGGCCGACCGTGATCGCCGCCGGATCGGCGTCCGGGGCGATCTCCTCGAACACCCCGGAAAGCTGGAACGAGCGGTCGGCGGCCAGCGCGAGCTCCAGCAGCGATCCGGCGAAGCAGCTGCCCGGCTCGATCAGCGCGATGATGCTCCGGCTGGTGACGTCCAGCCGCTTCAGCGTGCGCTTGAGGTACTGGATGATCTCATTGGCCAGCCAGTCGCCGGCGTGGTCCAGGAGCAGCTGGTCGTGGCCCAGCACCCGCGCCGGGTCGCCCGCGGTGCGCAGCACCCAGCTGCCCAGCTCCAGCTCGTTGGTGCGCAGGTCCAGGATCAGGTCGTCCAGCTCGCGCGTCAGCGCCAGGGTCCAGAAGCCGTCGCCCTGGGCGTGCACGCCGGCGATGTCCGCCGGGGCGCCGCCGGCGGGGCCGCGGACGGTGATCTCGGCGACGGCCCGCGCACGGTCCAGCCGCGCCGTCACGTGCGGGTAGGAGATCTCGTCGTCCGTGCGGGTCTTGGCCAGCGGGGTCAGCTGCACGCCGCGGGCGTCGCCGGGCCGGCTGGAGCGCTCAGCCAGCTCCGCGGCCCGGGCGGCGACCAGCTCGTCCCACTTGGCCCGGGGGACCGCCTCGTCGACCAGGCGCCACTGCACCGCCTTCTTACCGCCGATGCCCTCGGCCCGGGTGGAGAAGTAGTCGGCCAGGTCGCGGCGGACGTACCGCTTGTCCACCACCCGGGTCAGGCCGCCGGTGCCGGGCAGCACGCCCAGCAGCGGCAGCTCCGGCAG
>JBEKCN010000822.1:0-3025 GCA_050014855.1 Streptosporangiaceae bacterium
GGCGACGATCTGGTCGCGCAGGACCAGCGCGGGCTGCTGCTGCACGTCGATGATTTCCAGGTCGACGCGGTCGCCCAGTTCGTCGTCGCAAATGCGGCGCACTGTCTCGATAGCTTCGATGGACTTCGCGGACGCGCCATTGACGTAGAGGGTCAGCGCCCAGCCATCGGCGGCCGTATCGGTCATGCAGCGCTCCTGGGCGGCCTGAGCTGCAGGCCGACGAGGACACGGTCGGTGTCGGACAGGTCCCCGACGATCGTGCGGATCGGCTGCGGGAGCTTCCGGACCACCGTAGGCACGGCCAGGATCTGATCGTCGGCGGCCAGCCGCGGGTTTTCCAGCAGATCCACGACCTCGATCCGGTAGTGGCCGGCCAGGTGCTCCTCGCAGACACGCCGCAGGTTCTCGATCGCCAGCAGGCACTTGGGCGACCGGTCGGTCACATACAGGCACAGCTCCCAGGCCGCATCGGCGCCGGTGCCGACCACGCCATCCGTGCCGTACGGCTGGGTCATCGGTTTGCTCCGTCGCTCGGGACCGCATCGGCCCAGCGCCGCTTCCCCATCGCCACTTCGTCCGCCCCGGTGTCGGCGGCCTGGTGGCGCTCGCGAAGGCCGACCCGGTCCAGTTCCGCCCGCTCGGCGGCGATCTGGTCCTGCACCGCGGCGAAGTGGGCCTCGTGCTCGGAGATACTGCGGCGCAGTTCCCGCCGCCGGTGTTCCACATCGTCGGCCTGCCGCAACTGCGCTTCTCGTTCGGCGGCCTGCTGCGCCAGGCGGGCCGAGCCGGTCAGCATCCCCGCCCCGCCGACGTACACATCAACCAGCTCGGCCCCGTGGTCGGTGAGCACGAACTCCCGGACCTGATTCGAATGGGCCGTGCCCCGTGACTTCAGGACGAACAGCAGCCGGTTCCGTTCGCCGTTGCTCTCGACATTGCGCAGCAGCAGCCAGGTATCCACCATCGACGACACGCTCAGCGTGCTCGCAGCGTCCCCATTGCCGAGCGCCGTGGCCAGGGTCGTGATTCCCCTGGCCTTGAGCATGTCCATCTTGCGGGCCAGCATCGAGGTCACCTCGCCGGCAGCAACCCCGTCCCCGAAGCTGGCGATCCCGTCGAGCACCGTCACCGTCGGCGTCACCTCGTCGAGCAGCTGGACCAGCAGCGCGAGATGGGTCTCCAGCCCGAGCGTGGCCGGCCGCGCGGGCCAGATGTGCAGCAAACCCGCGTCGGTCCACGGCCGCAGGTCGAGCCCAATCGAGCGCATGTTGCGCAGGACCTGCGCGGGTGACTCCTCGAACAGCACCCACAGCACCCGCTCACCGCGCCCGCAGGCCGCATTCGCCATGTGCGCACCGAGCGAGGTCTTGCCCGTGCCCGCTGTCCCGCTCACCAGGACGGTGGAACCGCGGAAGATGCCGCCGCCCAGCATGTGGTCGAGACGGGCGATTCCCGTTGAGATCCGCTCCTCGGGGGCCCCGTAGTCCAGGGTGATCGAGGTGATCGGCAGCACGACGAAGCCCCGGGCGGAGATGAAGAACGGGTACTCGTTGGTGCCGTGCGCCGACCCGCGGTACTTGACCACCCGGAGCCGGCGGGTGGAAATCTCCTCGCGCACCCGATGATCCAGCACGATCACGCAGTCGGAGACGTACTCCTCGATCCCATGCCGGGTGATAGTCCCGTCGCCCCGCTCCCCGGTCACGATGGCGGTGACGCCCCGCTCCTCGAGCCAGCGCGCCAGGCGGCTGAGCTCGGCCCGCACGATCGAGTCGGTGCCGAAGGCGCCGAACAGGACCTCGATGGTGTCCAGGACGACCCGCTTCGCCCCGACGCGTGTGATCGCGTCGTCCAGGATCACGAAGAGCGGTTCGAAGTCGAATTCCCCCGCCGCGATGATCTCGGTCGGCTCCACCTGGAACGAGAGCACGGCGAGCAGCCCGTCCCGCTGGAGTTCGTCGAGGTCGAAGCCGAGCGAGCGCACGTTGTCGGCGACCTTGGCCGCCGACTCCTCAAAGGTCAGCAGCACCCCGGGCTCGCCGTAGTCCCTCGCGCCGGCCACGAGGAATTGCAGCCCCAGAAGCGTCTTCCCGGCTCCGGCGCTCCCCGCTATCAGCGTCACCCGGCCCCGGGGAAGGCCGCCCCCGGTGATCTGGTCCAGGCCGCTGATCCCTGTCGGCGCTCTGTCCAGTCCCGGCCCGATCGCAGCACCCAACGGATCCATCAGGTCGGTATTGCCCACGTGCTCGCCCCTCCCCCGAGTTAAGCGTCACGCCTAAATCTGCTTTTACAAAATTAACATTTAAAGATTACAGCAGCAAGCCGGCCTGGCGGCGTCAACGATTTTCCGGGATTACCGCGATGCCCGGGGATGATAAATTATCCGGAGCAAAATAGGGCGAGCGATGATTATTTGCCTGAATTGGCGTGAATTGGCGCGAGTGGGGTGGGACGCGGATCAAACGGTGCGCCAGGGCGCCCGGTGTCACGCCCGGGTCACGAGGATGCCAGAGCGATGACCGGCCGAATGATGCCGACCGGCCAGCCAGACCTCGCCTTGGCCCGCACTGGCCCCGGCCCCGCCGATAGGCCAGCCGCCAGGAGCCGGTTCGGCGGAGCGGCCATAGATATCAAAGACCTCTGTGCAAACGACAGACAATTATCCAGCTCCGGGCCGCCAAAATTGGCAAAATTGGCCTGCCGCCAGTCCCCAAAGCCGGCCGACCCTGGCCAAGTGTGACCGGCATAACATGATTGGCCGGAACGCAAGAAACGTTTCCTGAATTGCTTTCCTGGACATTCAGTCCAGGCATTATGCGTTATGTCAAGCCTATCCATTCGCGCGGTGCGGCCGCGTGCCCGGTGCGGCCGCGTGCTCGGACCGGCGTCCCACCTACAGGACCACGCCCGGGTGAGCCCGTGGCGCTTGCCCTCGCCGTGGGTGTCACTCGCCGCCAGCGTCCGCGCGCCGGGCGGCGAGGACGGCCACCTGCGTGCGGCTGTGCAGGCCAAGCTTGGTCAGCAG
>JBEKCN010000823.1:0-3022 GCA_050014855.1 Streptosporangiaceae bacterium
CGCGGCTGAGCCCGGCCCGGTGCTGGCCGTAGAACACCGGGTGATCGTCGTGGCCGGGCTCGTCGAGGCGGTGTTCGGCCAGGTAAGCGGCCAGCAGCACAATCGTGTTGCCGGCCAGGGGAACGTGGCGGGTCTTGCGGCCCTTGCCGGTCAGCGCGGCCATGGCCGGGCGCTGGAGGCGGATGTCGCGGACGGCGAGGTCAGCGAGTTCCTGGACCCTGGCCCCGGTGTCGTAGAGCGTGGCGAGCAGGGTCGCGTCGCGCCGGCCCTGGCGGGTGGACCGGTCGGGCTGGGCGAGCAGGCGGCGGGCCTGCTCGACCGTGAGGTGGTTCACGCCCGGCTGGGCTGTTTTCTTGGCCGGGATGGCGAGGATGTCCTGGCAGCCGGCCATCCGGGCAGGGTCTTGCGACTGCAGCCAGCGGAAGAACGAGCTGAGCCCGGCCAGCCGCTGGTTGCGGGTTGAGATGCTGTTGTGCCGTTCGGTCTCCAGCCAGTCCAGGAACCCGGTGATGGCGGCGGCGCCGATGTGATCGAGGGTCAGCCTGTCCGGCGGGATGGATCTGACGTCGCCGAAGAAGACGATCAGCAGCTTGAAGGTGTCCCGGTAGGACGCGATCGTATTCGGTGAGCATCCGCGCAGTCCGGCCAGATGCGATGTGAGGAAGCGCTGCAGGCAGACCGCGAAGTCAGTCGCCATCGCACGGCCCTGCCTTGAGGGGCGGGACGACGTCCCCGAAGGCACGCTGGACCCGGGCGATGATGTGCGGGTAGGACTCGGCGGTCAGCCTCAGGTAGTAGTCGGTGCCGGCGATCGAGGCGTGACCCATGTAGGCCTGCAGGATCGGCAGCAGCGCGCCGGCGTCCTCACCGCGGGCGAACCACGACCGTAGATTATTCACCGCCATCGTGTGGCGCAGATCGTGGACTCGGGGGCCGTGGCCCCGCCCGCCGTGGGGAATGCGGGCCTGCCACAAGAACCGGCGGAAGTTCCTGTTGATGTTCATGAGCGTCAGCGGGAGTCCTTTCCTGCCGGGGAAGAACCAGTCCCCGCCGGTGCGCCCGGCGATCTGGGCGTGATAGGTGGCGAGCCGTTCGCGCAGCGGCGCGCTGACCGGCACCTGCCGGTCTTTGCCGCCCTTGCCATCACGGATTGTCAGCACACCGGTCTCGACATCGACGTCGCCGAAGCGCAGCAGCCGGGCTTCGGAGGCACGCAGGCCGCAGGCGTAGATCGTGCGGAACAGCACCGGCATGACCAGGTGCCGGAACGGGACCTGCGAGTCGTAGTGGCAGCGGTCAGTCTGGGCGAACAGGGCCGCCAGCTCCTGATCGGTGTAAATGTGCGGGAGGTAACGAGCGGGCCTGGGCAGCGCTCCGCCGGGCAGGACGTAGGCCGGCACGCCCCGTCGGCCTAGCCAGCGGGCCAGCTCCCGCACCGGCGCGGCCAGGCCGTGCAGGGTCGCCGGCTTGACCCCGCGCTGCCGTGCCGCCGCGATCCAGGCCTCGACCGAGGCCCGGTCAGGCGCCTCCAGCCCGGGGAACTGGCTGGCGCAGAACGCGGCGAACCGGGCCAGCACCCGCTCCTCGGCGTCATACATATAACCCGTAGCGCGTTTCTCGGTAACCAGGGCCGTGATCGCGCCGGCCATCGTGACGGCGGGGCTCACTGTGACACCTCCGGCGCCGGCGCGTCCGGGTCCAGCGCGCACTTCGACAGCAGGCCCAGCGAGGATTTCAGGTAAACGCCGGTCGACCGGACAGACTGATGACCGAGGATGTCAGCGATCTGCTCAACCGGCGTGCCGCCTTCCATCAGCCTGGTCGCCAGCGTATGACGCAGCGAGTGCATGCCATGACGGCGTTTCTCGCTCACCGGGACGTGCGCAACCCGGGCGTGCTTGACCAGGATTCCATGCAGATGCTCCTGGTCGGAGAACGGCCCGATCGGGGCCAGGTGCCGCAGGAACACCTGGGGGCAGTCACTGTCCGGCCGGCCATGGCGGATGTAGTCGATCACCGCCCACCCGACCTGTTTCAGCAGCGGGAGCTGCACCCGGTCACCGGTCTTGGCCTGCACCACGAACAACCGGTTGCCGGCCCAGTCGAAGTCGGCGAACTCCAGCCGCCGGATGTCAACGCCGCGCAGCCCGAGCCTGGCGATCAGCAGGATGATCGCGTAGTCCCGCTTCCCGCACGGGTTGTCCCGGTCGATCGCGTCGAGGATCCTGGTGACCTCGCCGGGATCCCATACCGACGGGATCCTGGCCTGCCTGGCCGAGCGTGCCGCCGGGACCGCCTCCAGGCAGGCGCCATCGACCAGGCCGTCAGCCGAAGCGAACCGCAGGAATGACCGCACCGCGCACAGCTTCTGCTCGACCGTCTTGAACTGGTAGCCGGCCAGCGTCGCGACGAACGCCCCGATCATGTTGGCGTCACAGCAGGCCAGCCCGCCGCGCGTGCCGGTGAACGCGACGAACTCCCCGGCCAGCGTCCCGTAGGTCCGCACCGTCGATGCCGAGAGCCCAGCCGCGCGCAGGTGCGCCTGGAACCGGGCAACCGCCTCGGCGCCAGGCCCGTCCAGCTTGCTCACCGACCGGTTATAGCGGCGCAGCACCGCCCCGTGCGCCGCGTACTCGCCGAGCATCGCGGCGACCCTGAACATGTAGATGTCATTCGGCTTCAGGGTGCCGGCCTGCTCCTTGCCGAAAAAGCCGCCGCAGGCCTGGTCGACCCACGCCATCGCCACATCCAGCGAGAACTCTTCCGCACCGCGGGCAGCGAAGTACTTCTGCAGGCGGCGCCAGCAGCCCCGGTACCACACCATCGTCGAGTCTTTGTAGCCCAGGCGCACCAGTTCCGCGTCCAGGCCAGACACCAGCGCAGGCAAAGCGACCATCCCGGCCGACCTCCGATCACGCATGGCCCGGCACCCTGCCGGACTGCATGATCGGAATCCTCGGGGTTATGCGCAGCGCTCGCTCGCCGATCCGGCCCCCACCAGGCCCGGCAGGCCAGCGCTGCG
>JBEKCN010000824.1:0-3013 GCA_050014855.1 Streptosporangiaceae bacterium
AAGGGCGCCGAAGGCTGGCTGTGGCAGACCGAGCTGGACGAATCCGTGGCCCAGGCCGCCACCCGGCTGCCACCGCCGGCCCGGCCCCGGCGGATCACCGGCTCAGCAGCCGGGGCCATGGCGCTGAGCGGCGCCGAACCACACCCGGCGGGCGAGCTGCCCGCCGCTCCCGCGGCAACGTGAGCACGGCGCTATGTGGGCCCCCGCTCGTGAGCCCTTGCTACTAATTTGTCCGCTAGTGCGCCGGGCTTCAGCCCGGTGGTGAAGGCGGATGGATGTGAGCCGGTCGGGCGGGAGGCTCTTGCTGTTCGATGTACTGGCGCAAGACAGCGATAGGTGCGCCTGCCACGGACCCGGCGAAGTAGGACCCGGCCCATAGCCGTTTCGCCCGCCAGTAATGCCGGGCCAGGTCCGGGACCTGCGGAGACGGCGTAAGACCACCGCTCGCGGTGGCGGCTGTCAGTGAAACAGGAACCCTCCGAGGTGCCGCGTGAGCGGCACGGCAGGGAATCTCCGCCCTTCAGGGCGGAGAGGATGTCAATTGAGGATGTTGACCGCCCGCGCGACGACCAGGGCGACGGTGATGATCGAGATGCCGGCCTGCACCGCCATCGCGGCCTTGGCCCAGCGGGACAACGGCATGACGTCCGTCGGGCTGAACGCGGTGGCGTTGGTGAAGGACACGTACAAGTAGTCGCCGAACATCGGCTCCCAGTCGGCCGGCGCCAGGTCCGGGCTGGTCATCTGTGGGAACATGAAGTCCGGGTAGAGCTTGGTGCCGTGGGCCCGGGCCACCGGCCCGCCGCGGTCGAACTCCCAGTACCACAGGCCGAAGACGATGACGTTGGTGAGCCAGATGACCGCCCCGGAGCCCAGCAGCGGCCCGGCGGATTTGCCCTCTGTGCCCTGGATCAGCCCGTTGACCAGATGCGCCGCCGACCAGGCGTTGGCCAGGCTGATGAGGGTGGCTCCGGTCAGGCTCAGCATCCGGAGCACCTTCGATTCGCGGTCGATCCGGTGCGGGTTCAGCAGGGTGATCAGCACGAAGACCACGCCCTCGAGCGCCGGCAGCAGCCACGTCGGCTGGAACAGCACCAGCCGGCCGGGCAGCGGCCCCTGCAGCAAGATCGCGACGGTGATGGCCAGGACCACGTGCCAGCGGGGCTCGCCGTGGGTCTTCCGCCGCCACGCGGGCACGAACGCCTTGCGTACCCCCGGGACCACGCCCCGCTCCCCCACGATCAAGGCCCGTTCCAGCTCCGACATGCGCTCGTGCAACTGCCGGATGCCTTCGAGTACTTCGCGGTGCGCGGCCGGCTGACGGGGGTCGGCCAGGCCGGGCGAGGAGGCGGGCGGGCCGGGTGCCCGCTGCGGGTCCGGCAGGCCGTCAGCCCCACTCGGGCCCTGTTCCCTGCTGTCTGCCATCCCTCCAGTGTGGCCCGTGTCCGCACCGGCTGTGCCAGGGGCGCGCTCAGCGCCCACCGGGATGTAGACCTACGCCCGTAGACCTAACTGTCCCGCCCTGGTGTGGTGTCCCCGGTCGAAGAGTGGCCGGCCCGAGTCTTGTTCGCGTCAAGCAGTCGGTGCCCGAGATCAACCAGAGCGGACAGATCGTCGACCGAGCCAACCAGCCGCCATGGATCAATGCCCCGCAGGAACAGAATCTCCGCCAAAAACCAGACCCAATTCCGGCCGGGGTTGAATTTGCTACAAATTAGTCTCCGGAGCCTGCGCCCCGTTCGGCGCGCTGCGACTCCCCGGAGGCAGAACGCCTCGGATGACACGATCATTCATACCTTTGGGCCGCGGAAGTGGCAGCTGACGACCCTTAATTCTATGGAGCTACCGATGGACGTGAGGTCCAGGCCGCCCCGGCAAGGAAGCCGGCACCAGTACCCCAGCGACCCGAAAGGAGGAACGTCAGCAAAGGTCAGGACCGGTACGCACTCGGGCATTATCGCGCGATCGGCCCGGAAGACAAGCAGGCAAGGACCTGGAGACGAGGATCAGCACAATCAGCAGCAAATCGCGCGCCAAAGCCTAGGATGGAAATGAAAAGAAAATGACCGAATCATGCTTTATATCCGCGGCTTTCCTGCTCCGACAATGGTGAATTCCGGGCGTGCAGCGCTGGTCCGGGTGCCGAGGTGTGGCATATTAAAGACAGTTCATTGCGCTCGTCCCGCTCATCATTTCGGATAACTGAAGATAAATTCAGCTTTGGTTGTCATCGATGGCGCCGGGCAAAGTCAACAGCGAATGCGAGGCGTGGGCAGATGGACAAGGAGGGGCAGGGCGACGTCAGCCGCAGGTCGGCGCTCGTCGTCATTGGCGCGACCACTGCCGGGATCATGATCGCGGGACGCCCCGCGCGGGCCGCGGTGCCCTCGCCGGAGGGCGGCCCTGACCCCGGCCGGGGGGTCGCGCTCGAACTGCCCGGCACGGTGCCGAGCATCATCATCCCCGTGGTCCGCACCCAGGACATGCTTCTTGTTCAGGTCAACGGTTACAACGTCAATGCCGTCGTCAGCGGCGGGCAGACGCACCTCGTCGCCGCCGACCCCAGCCAGGCCGCCTACCTGACCATCGTCTTCCCGTCACAGCACAACGGCGAGCAGGCCATCCAGGCCACCGGCGAATTCAGCTACCCGCCGCCGCCGGTGAGCGGCGCGCTGGCCGGGCCGACCTGGCTGGCGTTCCAGTTGCCGGAGCATGCCTCGATCCCGCTCACCATCGAGACGCTGCTGGAGTGGGGCAGCCTCATCCCCGCGCCCCCGGCGACATCGGCGGACGACCTGAACCCGGAACACTCCGCGCTTGAGGTGCCGTGGTCGCTGTGGCTTGCGGTGCCCAAGGGCGGCACCTGGCATCACTCGGCCACCCCGGTCACCAGCGGCGGCCGGACCGAGCTATGGCATACCCGCCTCGGCATTGGCGGCAGCGAACCGCCCGCTGTCCTGCCGCCAATCACCGCCTTCACCAGCTCAGGCGTCAGTCCCTGGACCATGTCGCT
>JBEKCN010000825.1:0-3311 GCA_050014855.1 Streptosporangiaceae bacterium
GCTGGAGCGCGGCGACTTCATCAGCCGGGAACGCAGCCCCGCCGATCGCCGTGCGGTGCTCATCCGGGCCCGCCGGGAGCGAGGCGCGGAGATCTACCGGCTGTACGGCGGGATGAACGGGGCCATGGACGGGATCCTGGGCCGCTACGCGGAGGCCGAACTGGAAGTGCTGGCCGACTTCCTCCGGCGCACAGTGCAGGCCGGGCAGGCCGCCACTGTCGCTCTGGCCGCGGATTAGCCATGGCACCCGCCGACTGCCCGTTCCGCCTGATCGGCGCCGGCCGGCCGGGCCGGCCATCGGCGACCCCTGAACCTTGACGCAACTGACCGGTTGCCATAGTGTTGCAACCGGTCAGTTGCTACACGTCGGAGCTCACCCTGGCCCAGCGGATGAGCTTGGACGTGAACTGGAAGGTGGAGGTCGCGCAATGAACATGTCCCCGATGAAGACACCCCCGATCGTGCCGGCGCAGGAGTGGGAGGCGGCGCGCCAGCAGCTACTAGTCGAGGAGAAGGAGCTGACCCGGGCCCGTGACGCGCTGGCCGCCAAGCGGCGGCGGATGCCCTGGCTGCCGGTGGAGAAGGCGTACGAGTTCGATGGGCTCGGCGGCAGGGTGAGCCTGCTGGACCTGTTCGAGGGCCGCCGTCAGCTGATCCTCTACCGTGCGTTCTTCGAACCCGGCGTGTACGGGTGGCCCGAGCACGCCTGCATCGGCTGCTCCCTGATGGCCGACCAGGTCGCCGACGTCACGCACCTGAACGCCCGCGACATCACGTTCGCCTACGTCACCCGCGCACCGCAGCCCGACGTCCAGCGGCTGAAGGCGCGGATGGGCTGGACGATGCCCTGGTACACGATCACCGACAGCTTCGACAACGACTTCGGTGTGGATGAATACCACGGCACGAACGTATTCTTCCGCGACGGTGACCGTGTGTACCGCACCTACTTCCTCAACAACCGCGGGGATGAGGCACTGGGCAGCACCTGGAGCTACCTCGACCTCACTCCGCTGGGGCGCCAGGAGGAATGGGAGGACTCACCCGAGGGCTACCCGCAGAGCCCGCCGTACGCCTGGTGGAACTGGCACGACGCATACAGCAGCGCCACCTGAAGCCCACGCCGGCGGTGAGCCGGCCCGCTCCTGCCCCGCCTCAGACGGGCCAATCGAGCTGATGGTCGGGGACTCCCTGGGCGCGGCCGTGCGCCACGGCGTCCGCCCGCCCCGCCGCGTTCCCGCGCGGGTAACGGAAGATCTTGCCCCGGTACACGACGGTGGTCTCGGCGTCGGACCGGAAGTCCGCGTACCAGCCCCCGGCGTCGAGGACACCGGCGAGCTTCCGGGTCAGGTCTTCCGCGTCCTTCTCGTCGACCTCGAAGTAGATACCGGTCCAGATGGGCGGCTGCTCGTCGGTCGTGCCGTCGGGCGCGTGCCGGGTGATCTGCCGGACGATGAGGTTCAGGTCGTCCAGGGACGTCCCGGGCCGGATACTTTCGACGATCAGTGCGCCCTGGAGCATCGTTGCCCTCCTCCGCCAGTGCCGCCCATAGCGGTGTCCGTTCCCGGCGCGGTACCGTGGCAAACGGTGCAGGAGGGCGCCGCCGGGCCCGCGGGCAGGACCGAGTCCACCCCCGCTCACGCAGTATTCCGACCTCGGGCTGCGGCTGGAGAACGCCGCACCGGGCGGCCGTATCCTCGCCGCCCGGAACATCGGCAGCGGCACGATCAACGTCCGGATCGCGCTGAGCTGCGCAGCCGACGTGGATGGCGAGGTGGCCGACTGGCTGCGGCAGGCTTATGAGGAGAGCACCGCACCGCCCAGGCCGCGGCGGCCCGCCCGGCGCCCGGCGCCCGAGCTGGGAACGCTCACCGTCGTGGTGGAGGGCTCCGAGCTGCCGGGCCTGAGCTGCCACCCGGACGACGGCGTCCTGCACCAAAACGTGCACGTCGCGGTCTGCGGCCGCGACCCGGACCGGGAGGCCCTGGAGCTGCCGGGCCGGCCCGCGGACGCCATCGAGCCGGTGCCCGGCGACGCCCCGTCGGCGCGCTGGGAAATCCCGGTAACCGTCCGCCGCGGCACCGACGGCCTCGACTTCACCGGGCCGTACGTCCGTGGCGGCCTTACGGACCGTAACATCGGCCTGGCCTGGGGCGATGTTCCTGGCGACGGGACGCTGCGGCTCTTCCGCGGGGCCAAGCTCCAGCTCGCTGACGTCGACCCCGCGCTGATCGAGGAGGCGCTGCGCCCGGGACGCCGGCTGATTGCCCGGGTCCGCCTGACCGACGCCACGGGCAATCCGATCTGCGCCCGGCTGCGCCCCCCGGATATCGAATGGCATACCGGCTGACACGGCCTCACCGGCCCGGAGCGCCATCGCGTTACCGGGGTACTGATGCGGCGTCCCCGGCCCGGAGCGCCATCGCGTTACCGGGGTACTGATGCGGCGTCCCCGGCCCGGAGCGCCATCGCGTTACCGGGGTGATGGCGCCATCACCGCGGCGGGAGCCCTGGTAATGGCGCCATCACCAGGGTAAGACCTCGGTCGCGGCTGAGCTCGTGCGTCACATCCGCCACTGTAGTCGCTGGGCTTGCGAGCGCCGGGGCGGCGGGGGTCTCGGTGGGGCTGGGCGGGCGGGCCTGCACGATGACCAGCGCCCGGCAGGGCGGTCCGGGCGGGCGATCAGGCCGACAGGGCAGCCCGGGCCGGGTCCTCCTCGCTGGTGGTCACGCTGGCGAGGGCGGCGCAGAGCGAGCTGAGGTTCAGTCCCACGGTGTCGGCCAGGGCGACGACGGTGAAGAAGGCCGGCGTCGGGATCCGGCCCGTTTCGATCTTGCGGAGCGTCTCGACCGGGACGGCCGCACGCGCGGCGACCTCGACCATGCTGCGGTCGCCGCGGGCCTGGCGCAGCAGGGCACCCAGGCGCTGCCCGCGGGCGCGTTCTTCGGCGGTGAGCATCGGCCGGACCATGGCGTCATAATAATACCGGTATAGTTATACCGACAAGAGATTGAAGACGCCGGGCGAGATCGAGGCCATGCACGCGGCGGGGATCGTCGTGGCCGACACGCTGGCCGCGGTGAAGGCCGAGGCCAAGGTGGGCGTGTCGCTGCTCGCGCTGGACGCAGTGGCGCGGGAGGTGCTGGCCAAAGCCGGCGCGATCTCACCCTTCCTGGGTTACCAGCCCGGGTTCGCCAAGCTGCGACCGTTCCCGGCGGTGATCTGCACGTCGGTCAACGACGCCGTGCTGCACGGCATCCCGGATGGCTACCGGCTGCGGGACGGCGACCTGCTCAGCATCGACTTCGGC
>JBEKCN010000826.1:0-3011 GCA_050014855.1 Streptosporangiaceae bacterium
CGAATCCCCGGGGCATCTGCCTGCTGGCCACTTCGAGCGTTGCCTCGTTCGTGCCCGGGTAGTGGACCGCGCGGACCCGCGGATGAGTGGCGAGGTGCCGGGCGATCGCGAACGCGCTCTCGGATTGGCGGGTGAGGCGCAGCGCGAGAGTTTTCAGGCCGCGCAGGGCCAGCCAGCTCTCGAACGGCCCGGGGATCCCGCCGCCGACCGCCCGCCAGTTCCGCAGGTCTCCCAGCAGCCCGGGGTCACGGGTCAGCACCGCCCCGAGCAGCACGTCGGAATGACCGGACGCCGCCTTGGTCAGGGAGCACAGCGAGGCTGCCGCGCCGAGGTCGAGCGGCTTCTGCAGCAGGCCGGTCGCGACGGTGTTGTCCACGATCATCGGCGCGTCCGCCGCCGAAGCCAGCCGGGCCAGCCCAGCCAGGTCCGCGACCCGCAGCAGCGGATTGGTCGGCGTCTCCGCCCACAGCACCGACGGCCTCGCCGCGAGATGGTGCTTCACCTGCGCGTGGTCGAGCAGGTCGACCGGGACCGGCACGGCACCGTGCGGCCGCAGCTGATCGGCGAGCATCCGCGTGTTGTAGTAACCGTCGTGGGGCAGCAGGACCTGCCTGCGGCCCTCCGCCAGCGCGAGCATGAGCGCCATCGACGCGGCTTGCCCCGAGGCGAAGGCGACCGCTTCGGCATCTTCCATGATTCCGAGCGCCTGTTCGAGCGCTTCCCAGCTCGGATTGCCGCCCCGCCCGTACGCGCGAGGCGGATCGGGCTCACCCCAGGAGGCGTACACGCTCGTCGGTACCAGCGGCGGCGACGCCGGCGCACCAGGATGGCGCTGCGTTCCGGCGTGGATGACCCTTGATTCCGCGGAGGGCTGGTGCTCGTTCACGCGCTTGCTCCAACTGGTGCTGGCCGGAAGGGTCAGACGCCGACGGTTCCGTCGATTCCCTCGCGCAGCAGGTCGGCATGCCCATTGTGCCGGGTGTACTCATGGATCAGATGCAGCATCACCAGCCGCAGCGACAAATCTTCGTCCCAGCGTTCGTTGTGCCTGACCAGGTCGAGTGACTCCGCAGCTTCCTCGATGCGGCGAGAGTGCTCGATCTCCGTCTGCCACGCGCCGAACGCCTCCGCCCGCGTGGCCGTGCTCGCGTCGTAGGCCACCTGGAAGTCGCCTTTCTCCGACCACACCAGCGGGATATCCTCGCCATTGATCACCCGGCGGAACCAGTTGCGCTCCACCTCGGTCATGTGCCGGACCAGGCCGAGCAGCGACAGGGCCGATGGTGGCATTGACTGGCACCGGAGCTCCTCATCCGTCAGGCCGTCGCACTTCATCGCGAGCGTCGCGCGGTGGTAGTCGAGGAATGTGCGCAGCATGATCCGCTCGTTGCCGACGAGGGGAGGGTCGATTCGTTCGGTGGTCATCGCGGGTCCTCTTGCGCCAGTGTCGCGTGGGCTTACGCCTGGCCGGCTTCAGGGCGCGGGCTCACGCTTCTCGCGTCCGTAGCCGCAGGGAGGTCCAGCTGGCATCGGCGGTCCAGCCGCCGTCGACCGGCAGGGCCACCCCGTTGACGAACGCGCTGTGCGCGGGATCGGCCAGGAAGGCCACCGCGGCCGCTACGTCCGCCGGCGAAGCGAACCGGGCCATCGGCACCTGGTTGACGATATCGGCGTCGGTGTAACCGCCGCTGGCCTGGTCTTCGGCATCCATCTCGGTTTTGATCCACCCCGGGCAGACCGCGTTCACCCGCACACCGCGCCCGCCCCATTCGGCCGCGAGGGTTGACGTGAGCCCGACCAGGCCATGTTTGGAGGCGTTGTAGGCGGCCCGGTGCGCCACGCCGCGCAGGCCAGCAATCGAGGCCACGTTGACCACCGACCCGGACCCGGCCGCGAGCATCTGCGCGCCGAACTCCCGGCACAGCAGGAACGCGCCTGTCAGGTTGATGTCGAGCACCCGCCGCCAAGCCTCGGCCGTGGTCTCCTCGGCTGGTACCAGCAGCGAAACGCCCGCGTTGTTGACCAGCACATCGGTCCGCCCGAACCGCTCCCGGACGCCGGAAGCCAGCGCGAGGACGTCGGCCTCGGCGGACACGTCGGTCCGCGACGGCCACACCTCACCGCCGAGCGCTCTTACCTCGGCGGCGGTATCGGCCGGATCTGCCACATCGGCCAGCACCAGGATGTAGCCCTCGCTGGCCAGCGTCGCGGCGATCACCCGGCCCAGCCCGCGTGCCGCCCCAGTCACCACGGCCACGCGTCCAAGTTGCTGCATGGCAGCGTTCTATCAGAGCAACGCGGCCCGCATCCTGACCCGGTCGCTGGCCACCGTTACCGGGCCTTGCTTACCAGAGGTTGCCCCCGACCAGCACGTACAGGAACGGCACCAGGGGGATGAGGCCGAAGATCCCCCACACCACTTTCTCCACACCCGTGAGATCGCTCCGGCCAGCCAGATTGACCCACATGAGGATCACCGCGACCGGGTGAATGAGGCAGACCAACAGCTCCAGAAGCTTCTTCATGGTCACAGTCTCTACCCCAGCAGCACCCACCGCAGTCACGCGAGTCGCTTCGGTTTGGACTCATTGGCGCCCGGCCCTAAGCGAACCTGAAGACGTTCAGGAATCCGTCAGCAAAGTTCCAGCGTCCCGTTTGCATGCCGGCAGGTTTGCCCAAGGTTCGGTGCCGAAACTACCCACAGAGCGAAAAATAGAAGGAGCTAGGTGGGCAGATCCATGAACGTCATCCAGGGTTCGGCGCTTTCGGCGGGACCAGAACAGGAGCCGTCACCTTCCGAGTACCCCGGTGCGGGCGGCCCTTATGGCTCTTACGGGGGCGGAACACCGGGACCCTACGGTTCGGGCGGCGGCTGGTCCGGCGCCAACTGGTCGGGCGGCGGCGGTAACTGGTCCGGCGGCAACTGGTCGGGCGGGGGAAACGTCCCGCCGAGCCCCCGGCACCGGCGCCTCCGGCGCGGGGTTGTGCTCGGCGTGGCCGGAGTCGCGCTG
>JBEKCN010000827.1:0-3010 GCA_050014855.1 Streptosporangiaceae bacterium
CAGCACCGGCCGCTCCCGGGCCCCCACCGCCACCGATTCCTGCTGGCGCCTATATCCGTCGGTCATCTCGACCGTCCTCCTTCTGTCGTTGCCTGCCTGCCGGGGCGGCTCGTCGCCTGGCGGCGGCGTGATCGCCAGGGTGGCCTGGCCCGCGCGCTCATGGCGGCACGGTCAGGTCCGTAACCTGCGCTGGCGGAGCCGGGCCGAGACG
Source organism: Streptosporangiaceae bacterium (assembly GCA_050014855.1). Classification (GTDB taxonomy): domain Bacteria; phylum Actinomycetota; class Actinomycetes; order Streptosporangiales; family Streptosporangiaceae; genus Bog-532. The sequence goes on from JBEKCN010000827.1 coordinate 212, forward strand.
ACTAAACATTCGTGTCCTCACTGGTGAGGGATCGTCCCGCCGGTCGGACGCCGGGACGGCGCAGGGGTGCTGCCGCCATCAACTACTAACACGCATAGGAGACAAGGGGTGTTCAGGAGCCCCGGTCCGGCAGACAGTCCGCTGGTCCCATCTCGCTGGCGGGGGACCTGGCGGGGGACACAGTCCGGCAGCCGGCCGCAGGCACGGGCGCCGCGCGGCGTACGGGGCCGCCCCTCCGGCCTCCAGGCTGCTATCAACGGCCGCGACCCGCAGGAGGACTACGACGCCCGGCACTCAGCTCCGACCGGGCGGGCAACGCGGCTGGCCGTCGGCAGCTGCGGGTCGATCCGGCACAGTCGCATGCCTCGTTCACCGCGGCGGGCTGCTGCGGGCCCGGGTGCGCTGCGGGTCACCAGGTGGCTCCCCTGTCGATGGTGCACGGGTTTTCGGTGTATTGGCCCGGCTGCCCGGCCGCACCGGCGGTGGCCAGGACAGCCACGGCCAGCAGAACTCCCAGGGCGGCGGTGGCCGTGTCGGGGATGGTGTACGGGCCGTGGAAGCCGGACATGGCCGCCTGCGGGGCCGACGCGGCGCCGATCAGCAACGCGGCCCAGCCTGCCCAGCGCCGGCCGACCTGGCATCCGCGCGCGGTCCGCACGCTCAGCACGGCCACGGCCAGCCCGGCCGCGACCAGCCCCGCGGTCGGCACCGGGTGCCGGGCTGCTGCCAGGACGAGACCGCACCGGGTCAGGTCCAGGACTGCCGCACCGATCAGCATCACGGCGATCAGATGCCGGCCGGGCCTGGGCCTGGCGGCAGGTGCGGCCGTCTCGCCATCGGCGCCGGCAGCGGTGACGTCCCCGGGCATGCGGTCGAGCATCAGCACGCGATCGCGTCGCGCTCTTCGAGGTGCTGGCGCAGCGCATCCAGCGCGTAATGCAGCCGTGATCTGGCTGTGCCGTGCGGTATGCCGAGCTCGCGGGCGACCGCCGCCATGGTCCCGCCCCGGTAGAAGGTCTCCACGAGCACGCTCTGGTGCGCGGGCGACAGGTGCGCCAGGGCGGCGGAAACGAGCTGCCGGTCCAGGACCTTGTCCAATCCAGAATCGGTCCCGATCTCGGCCGGCGGCGCTGGCGCGCTCACCGGCCGGGCCCGGGCGGCCCGGTTGGCGTCGATCAGCAGGTTGCGCGCGACCGTGTACAGCCAGGGCCGGACGGGCCGGTCGTCGGCGCTCAGCTGGGGCAGGTGACGCCAGGCCCGGATGAAGGTTTCCTGGACGATGTCATCCGCGATCGCCGGGTCGGGGCAGAACTTCTCGACGTAACCATGCAGGGCCTTGGCGTAGTGCGAGTACAGCTGGCGGATCGCGGCATCGGGGTCGCCGGGCAGCTCGCCGCCGGGAGCTTTTGTGTTAGCAGACATATCTACTAACACGGATAGTAAGAAGGTTGCGTTCACCGTGGCCGCCCCGGTTTCGGCGGGGGCGTCTGCGGCACGCGGGCATTCACCGCAGACTTTCCCGGGCCGGCGACGACGCCTCCGTTGAGCAGGCAAGCCTCCGGACGCGATGAACGACCTTCCGGCCAGCCCTGTTTTGCCTGATACGAGCACCAATCGCCAGAACGATCTGCCCGGCGCGCCCGCCGGGCGGCAGGACCATACGACGGACGCCCCGGCCGGACGCCACCGCTGGCGGCCACTCCGCCGCAGGAGCCGTGAGCGGGCCCAGCGCGCCAAACGGCGGCGCCGATGGCGGCCAGACGATGGCGGGCGCCATGCAGCTGACGATCGGGCTTCTCACCGCGAGCCTCGACTCGCCCGAGCTGGAGGCGTGGGCCGCGCAGGCGGAGCCGGTGTCAGCAGGACCGCTCGGGCGCTGTGCCTGTCCGCGGCCTGCGCGCGGGCCTCGGCCGTCCCTGCGTGGTACATCCACTGCCCTGCGCCGATGGCCGCCAGCGGTCCGCCGGTCAGGAATGCGGCGAGCAGTCCGACGCGGATCCAGGTCATGGCCCGGTCGGTGGCCCTTCGCAGGGGTTGCCGTCCAGCCCGAGAGTCCGTGCGAGCCGCGTGGTCCTAGCCCGGCGGGCGGGTATCGCGCTCACCGTGATCACCCTCCTGGTCGGCTGCGCGACGGCCACGGCTAACCGCCCGTCGGCGTACCGCGGTACCTGCGTCGATTGGCCATGCCCGGGCAGAGCCGGCCGTGAGCCAGCTACCCGGACGCCGAGCGTCGACATCCGCCGGCCCGGCATGGGCGCTCTGCGCGGCATCCGCGGCGTCCACCGCCGGCATCGGCTTGGCCAGCGCCGACCCCATCTGCGGGACCGACGCGGCCGGCGGGATACTGCGGCCGCCCGGCCGGGCCTGGTCACCAGCGGGCGGCGCCGCTATCAGGTGTCTAAGCAGCGCGCGGGCCATCCTGAGTGCTCGCATGCTGGATAAGGCGCGGCGCGAGGTGCCGGCCGCAGGGGCGGGCCGACCCCTTCGCCAGGCGTGACTGGTTGCCGGGGGCCTGTCCGAGATGCGATCGAGGATGGACAGGCCGCGGCCATATTCGTGCGGGGAGGCGAGCCATCGGCGGCGCAACGCGGCCCGGTCGGCCGCGACCAGGCCGCCCCAGACGCCGTGCTGGCCGATGGTCCAGTGCCGCAGCGACAGCTCCAGGCACATGCCGCGCACGGGGCAGGCCGTGCAGATAGCGATGGCGTCGGCCGCCTCGCGGCGAGCTGCCTCCGCGTCGGTGCTGACGGGGAACCATTCGTCGGGATCAACAGTGCCATCGGCGCACCGCGCCTTTCT
>JBEKCN010000828.1:0-3010 GCA_050014855.1 Streptosporangiaceae bacterium
GGGCGACCAGGCTATCTGGACGGCCCTGAGCCATGGCCAGTTCGTCGCCGGGCAGGCCGCCCAGCGCACACTGGGTGCCGGGTCAGGCGGCCTGGCCAAGGGCCATCCGTACCGGGTGACAGCGGCCCGCCAGACCCAGCTCACCTTCGGCGGGGCCACCGGCCTCGGCATCCCTGGCGTGGACGCGGTGGTCAACGCCACGGTCGCGGCGCGGCTTGGGCTGGTGAAGGACCTGGCCGTGCTCATCAACGCGCCCGCCGACAACCTGACGTCCCTGGTCTCCAAGGTCCGCGCGGTGACCGGCGCGGGGAGCCAGGTGGTCAGCCTGCAGCCGACGACGACCACGAAGGCGGGCCAGCTTCCGGTGGCCACCTCGGTGCCGAGCGGGCGGCCCACCAGCTACCTGCAGCTGTACCAGGAATCGGCGGCCCGGTACTGCCCGGGGCTGTCCTGGACCGTGCTGGCGGCGATCGGGGAAGTGGAAAGCGGTGACGGGGCCAACGAAGGACCGTCCAGCGCGGGCGCGCTCGGCCCGATGCAGTTCATGCCCTCGACCTGGAAAGAGTGGGGGATCGACGGCTTCGGGGACACCGGTACGCCGAACATCATGAACCCGTTCGACGCCGTGCCCAGCGCGGCCGAGATGCTGTGCGAGGACGGCGCGGCCCAGGGCGGGTCGTCGCTGCAGTCCGCGATCTTCGCCTACAACCACGCGGACTGGTACGTCAGCGAGGTCCTGGCCATCGCCCGGGAGTACGCCACCGGAGCCTGACGCGGGCGGCTGCTGTCCTGGCGCCGGCCGCAGCCCGCTCACCGGGCCTGGTTGGATGGGGAACATGCCCGACTACGATGCGTTCCTGCTGGTCTCATTCGGAGGGCCCGAGGGACCGGACGATGTGATGCCGTTCCTGCGCAACGTCACCCGCGGACGCGGTATCCCGCCGGAACGGCTGGCGGCCGTCGCGGAGCACTATTACGCCGTGGGCGGCGTGAGCCCCATCAACCAGCAGTGCCGGGACCTTATCGCCGTGCTCCAGGACGACTTCCGCGACCAGGGCCTGGATCTGCCCGTCTACTGGGGCAACCGCAACTGGGACCCCTACCTGGCCGACACCGTCGCCACGATGGCCGCAGACGGGGTACAGCACGCGCTCGCGTTCGCCACCTCGGCCTACAGCTCCTTCTCGAGCTGCCGGCAGTACCTGGATGACATAGACCGGGCGCGTGAGCAGGCCGGCCCGGGCGCCCCGCGGATCGACAAGATCCGCCGCTACTTCAACCACCCGGGCTTTATCGAGCCGTTCGCGGCGAACGCGGAGGCCGCGCTGGCCACGCTGCCGGCCGGAGTCCGGGACGGCGCGCACCTGGTCTTCACCGCGCACAGCGTGCCGCTCGCGATGGCCACGCACAGCGGCCCGCCCCACGGCGGTGACCGGTACGTGGCCGAGCTGACCGACGCGTCGGCTCTGATCGCCGAACGAATTAACGGCGGAGCCCATCCCTGGCAGCTGGTCTACCAGAGCAGAAGCGGGCCCCCGGCCCAGCCCTGGCTGGAACCTGACGTGCTCGATCACCTGGCCGACCTGGCCAAGGCGGGCGCCCCCGCCGCCGTGATCATCCCGGTCGGGTTCGTGTCCGACCACATGGAGGTGCGGCACGACCTGGACACCGAGGCGGTGGAGGCGGCCACGGCCGCTGGCCTGCCGGTCGCCCGCGCGGCCACGCCCTGGTACCACAGCCTGTTCCGGGCCATGGTCATCGACCTGGTCCGCGAGCGCCTCGCGGCGCCGGGCGCGCCGGACACCGCGCGTGCGGCGCTGGGCCCGCTCGGGCCGTCTACCGACCTGTGCCCGGCCGGCTGCTGCGCCTTCGGCCGGCCCCGGGCCGCAGCGCAGTGAGCGCCCCGGACGCCGGCGAACTGCTCACACTCGCGGCCAAGACCGCGGCGGCCGCGGCCCGGCTGCTGGCCGATGAGGGCGCGCAGGCCCGGCCGGAGGTCGTCGAGACCAAGTCGAGCCTGACCGATGTGGTGACGGAAATGGACCGCCGGGCCGAGGCCCTGATCACCGAGCAGATCCGCGCCGCACGCCCCGGCGACGCCATCCTCGGCGAGGAAGGCGGCGAGACCCACGGTGCTCCCGCCCCCGGCCAGCCGGGCGGCGCGCCGGCCGCCGAGGTGCGGTGGATCGTCGACCCGCTGGACGGCACGGTCAACTATCTGTACGGGCTGTCCGACTGGGCGGTCAGCATCGCCGCCGAGGTCGCGGGCACGATCGTGGCCGGGGTGGTGGCCGTCCCACTGCACGGCGAGACGTTTCTGGCCGTCCGTGGCCAGGGCGCCTGGCGCCGCACCGATTCCGGTCTGCACAGTGCCGTCGGGTCCGGGGCGGTCAGGTCCGGGGCGGTCGGGTCCGGGGCGGTCGGGTCCGGGCCGGGCGGGTCCGGGGCCGATGGGGACACCGCGCTGCGCTGTAACCGCGGCGTACCGCTCGGCCAGGCGCTGGTCGGCACCGGGTTCGGCTATCTGCCGGGCCGCCGCCGGGTCCAGGGCGAGGTCGTGAGCGCACTGCTGCCGCAGATCCGTGACATCCGGCGGGGCGGCTCGGCGTCGGTCGACCTGTGTATGGTGGCGGCCGGGCGGCTGGACGCGTTCTACGAGCGGGGCCTGAACTACTGGGACTACGCGGCCGGCGCGCTGATCGCAGCGGAAGCGGGCGCCCGGGTCACCGGCCTGGCGGGGCGCCCGCCGGGCAGCTCGATGACCGTCGCCGCGGGCCCTGGCCTCTACGAGCAGCTCACCGGCGCCCTGGCCGCGCTCAGCCCGGAGCGCGACGCCTGAGCGCCCGTGGCTTCGCTGGGCGGGCCATCAGTCGGGCATGCGGGGCGTGAGCGCGTGTGGCCGCGCAGGCGCCATCGGCGCAGCGCGGCGCCTGAGCGCCAGCCGGGCAGACGCCGCCGTGGCCCGCAACGCCACGGCGCGAGCGCGGAGGCTCAGGCGGAGGCGGGCTCG
>JBEKCN010000829.1:0-3009 GCA_050014855.1 Streptosporangiaceae bacterium
ACGTCATGCGAGCGCAGCGTATCGGCGAACGCGTCGTGCTCGGCCTGCGCTCTGGCCACCCAGAGCACATCGTCGAAGAGCAGGTCGGCGGCGTTCTCGGGCGTCAGCCGCTTGAGCTCAAGGTCAGGACGGTGCAGTATCACCTGCCGCAGGCGGCCGACCTCGGAATCCACGTGAAACATGACACCCCCGTGCTGGAAGAATCCTGCCCGTCAGTTATCTCATGGCAGGCTTCCGCGGCCTCGCGAGGGCGGGTCTTCCGCCGTTTCCTGGATAGATTCCGCTGCCGCTGACCCGGCTCGCCGCCGGCGCCGCGGCTGCGTCGCCCTAGTGGGCCGCCTCCAGCAGGTGGTACAGCAGCAGGAGCTGGGCGATGGCCAGCGGCTCACTGCGCCGGTCGGCGTCGTCCAGGACGCCGAGTCGCCCGGGCAGCTCGGCGTCTTCGCTGAGGCTGGCCCAGATCGCCTTCTCCAGCACCTGGCTATCCTCCCGGGGCGCGTACCCGTGGATGTGCAGGGCGTCCACCGGCCGCCCGTTCTCGTCGCGGGTCAGCTTGAGGTGCATCGGGCCGCCGGATTCGGCCAGCAGCTCGCTCAGGTTGGGGTGCCGGATCGTCGGCCGGAGCAGCAGTTCGGCCGACAGCGGCGTCCCCGGCGGATCCTGCCGGTTCGCGACCGGGCCGAACCGGACCACGATGTCGGCGTGCTGGCGCTGCGGGCGGATGAACGCCTCCGATTCGGGTTCCCGCCGCTCCAGCTCGGCCAGCACCTGTTCCGGGGTGTAGCCGCGCTGGCCGGTGTCGCGCTTGATCTTCCACGCCCGCCTGATGTCCTCCGGCGGGTTGAGGTAGACGGTCACGTCGAAGCACGCGCATTCCAGCTTGGTGTGCAGCGGCAGCAGCCCCTCGACCACGACGAATTCCTTGGGGGTGATCAGCTCCGGCCGGCCGAGCTTCCCGGTCTCGTGGTCATAGACGGGCTTGAGGATCGGGTGCCCCGTGGCTAGCAACTGCAGATGCTGCTCGGTGATGTCCACGTAGTTGCAGTCGGGGTGCAGCGCGGTGAAGGGCAGGCCCTTGCGCTCCGCCCGGTCATAGCGGTGGTAATCGTCCACGCAGACGGCGGTCATCCGCTCCGGGCCCAGGGCGTTCACCAGCCCGCGGGTCAGCGTGGTCTTGCCGGCGGCGCTGTCACCGGCGATCGCGATCATCACGGGCCGCTGCCCAGGAGCTTGCTCGGGCTTGGTGCGATGCATCCGCAGGAGCTTGTGGGGCATGTTCTTTCCTTCACAAGGTGCCGCATGCCGCGTTACATGCCGGGTATGGCACCGTAAGTCTCTTTCCCCGCGCGGCGCCTCCCCCGCGCGGGGGAAAGACAGGGTATTTATGCCTGTTTCTTCCAGCGAAGGCTCAGTGGCCTGCGGGGACCGGCCGCTTGTTGCGCTGGGCCGCGCACGGTCTTCCGCCGCCTCTGCGGCCCGGCTTATGGTTCGCCCATGGACACCCGTCCGCTGCGGGTCGTGCTCATCGACGATCACGAGATGGTTCTCCAGGGACTGAAGGCCATGCTGGCCAGGTTCCTGGGGCGCGTCCGCGTGGTCGGTGACGCCGCGGACGCGGAGACCGCTGAGCGGGTCGTGGCCGCGCTCGACCCCGACATTGTCCTGTGTGACGTGCGGCTGCGCGGTTCCAGCGGGCTGGATCTGTGCCAGCGGCTGGTCGACAGGGAACCGGGGCGCCGGGTCGTCCTGCTCAGCGTCTACGACGACGAGCAGTACCTGTACCAGGCGCTGCGCGCGGGGGCGGCCGGCTACCTGCTCAAGCGGGTCACCGGCGAGGAACTGGTGCGGCAGCTGGAACTGGTGCAGGCGGGAGAGACGGTCGTGGATTCCGCGCTCGCCGGCCGTGCGGCGACGTCGGCCGCCCGGCTGCAGAGCGGCGAGTTCTGGCCGGGCGCTCATCTCGGGCTCAGCCACCGCGAGAGCGAGGTGCTTTCCCTGCTGGTGGCCGGCCTGTCCAACCGGGCCATCGCCGGCAAGCTGGCGGTGGGGGATGAGACGGTGAAGAGCCACGTCCGGGCCATCTACCGCAAGCTGAACGTCGGCGACCGCGCCGGCGCCGTCGCCGCGGCGCTGCGGGAAGGGATCTTCCGGTGAGGCCGGCCGCCCCGCACGGACTGGGGCTGGCCGACCCGGAGCGGGAGAACGCTCTGCTGGTCGGCATCATCGAGGCCATCTCGGCCGGTCCGCAGCTGGGCCCGCTCGCCTCCCGGGTCGCCCGGCTCATCGTGGACGCGACGGCCACCGACGTGTGCTTCGTGTACATGCTGGACGACAGCGGGGGATCACTCACGCTGACCGGCGCCACCCCGCCGTTCGACCGCCAGGTCGGCCGAATCCAGCTGCCGCTGGGGGAGGGGATCACCGGCTGGGTGGCCAGCCACCGCACCCCGGCCGTCACCGAGGACAAGGAGTCCGATCCTCGTTACCGCTATTTTCCCGAACTGGGCGAGCCCGCCTACAGCTCCATGGTCTCGGTGCCGATGTCGACCCGGCCCGGCGGCCTGGTGGGCGTGCTCAACGTGCACAGCCGGGACCGGCGTGAGTTCAGCGACCGCGACGTGCGCCTGCTGACCTCGATCGGCAGCCTCGTGGCCGGGGCCATGCACCAGGGCCGGATGCACCGTCAGCTGGCCGCGCGGGAACGAGCCGCCGAGCGCTTCGCCGAGCAGGTGATCGCTGTCCAGGAAGCCGAGCGGGGGCGGCTGGCCCGCGACATCCACGACGGCATCATGCAGCGGCTGGTCAGCCTGACCTACCACCTCGACGCCGCCACCGACGCGGTGTCCGCAGCGTCGCCGTTCGGCGCGGAACAGCTTGCGATTGCGCGGGGCCTGGCCGACCTGACTCTGGACGAGGGCCGCGCCGCCGTCGCCGACCTGCGGCCCCCGGTCCTGGACGACCTGGGCCTGGCCGACGGGCTGGCCAGCCTGGCGCGTTCCGTGGCTCAGC
>JBEKCN010000830.1:0-3006 GCA_050014855.1 Streptosporangiaceae bacterium
GGCCGCACAGCACCAGCCGGGGCCCTCGGGCCGGCCCGCGCCCGGGAACTGCCCCGCGCCCGGGAACCGGCCCGCGTACCTGCACCAGCCCGTGCACCGGAACCACCCCGCGCACCTGCATCAGCCGATGCCCCGGGAGCAGCTGGTGCCCCGGGAGCAGCCCGCGCACCGGGCCCGGCCAGCTCACCGGCCGCGAATCGTCGCGCGGCGCCCCGCCCACTACCGGCCCGAACATCCCGAACCGCCCGAATACCCAGGCTCGCGTCCTTCCCGGTCCGCGCGAGACCCCGGGCCGGTGCCGCGCCGCGTCCCTGGCTCGGCGCCGCCGTGGCCGCCGGCGCGCCATCCCACGGACTTTTATTAGCCCCTGAGACAGAGCCGCGCGCTAGCCTCGTAACCATCATCCGGCCGTAGGGGCGCCCCGCTATGAGGCGCCTCACCCGCGCCGCGCCCGGTGAATGAAGGGAATGAGGACATGCGGCACCTTGTCGGGATCGTTCTCGCCGTTGCCGCCGCGGTGGTCATCTTCTTCGCCGGCGGCTGGGGCTACCTGCGGCTGCTCCGCCCGCCGGACACTTCCGGGGCGCTGGCCAGCCTGCCGGCCGGCGGCGGTTCACTGCTGCACAACCGCCAGGCGCTCACCGCGCTGGCCGCGCTGCTCGCCGTCGGGCTGATCATCGGCCTGCTTCTCGCTATCCCCAGGGTTTCACCGCTGGCCGCAGGCCTGCCCGGGCTCGCGCTGCTCGCCCTGACCGGTCTCTACCTGGCCAGCGTCCGGCACGCGGTGCGGCTCATCCCGCTGAAGACCCACGCCTACGGGCTGGGCTTCGAGGCAATGCTGTTCGACGGCGTGCTCGCCCTGGCCGGCCTGGCCATGGTGATCCCGTTGTTCGTGCCCTCGCGCTGGCGGCGCCGCGCGCGCTACACGGTGGCTGCCACCGGCCCCTCGAGCGGGCTGCTGACCGAAGACAACGAGGCGCCGACCCAGCAGGGCGGCTACTTCGCGCAGGACCAGTACACCTCGCCGACGATCATCCACGACCCGTTCCCGCTGCCCGGCGACCCCGGCCGGCCGGGCAGCGGGAACCAGGACCCCTTCCCGCCGGCCTGAGGCCACGGGCCTGGCACGGCAGAACCCGCTCCCGCAGCGATAGGGACGGGAACGGGTTCTGTGCCGGGCCAGGCCGCGCGCGATCAGAGCACGAGCTGGCGGGAGCAGGTCACGCCTTTGTGAACTGCTCGCTCTCGGTCGAGCCGGCCAGCGCGACGGTGGAGGCGTTGGGCGAGATGGCCGACGCAACGAGGTCGAAGTAGCCGGTACCCACCTCGCGCTGGTGCCGGGTCGCGGTGTAGCCCTCTGCCTCCGCGGCGAACTCCTTCTCCTGCAGCTCGACGTAGGCGGTCATGCCTTCGGCGGCGTAGCCGGTGGCCAGCTCGAACATCGAGTAGTTCAGGACGTGGAAGCCGGCCAGCGTGATGAACTGGAACTTGTAGCCCATCGCCCCGAGCTCGCGCTGGAACTTCGCGATCGTGGCGTCGTCCAGGTTGCGGCGCCAGTTGAAGGACGGCGAGCAGTTGTAGGACAGCATCTGGTCGGGGTAGACGGCCTTGATCGCCTCGGCGAACTGCCGTGCCTCCTCCAGGTCCGGCTTGGAGGTCTCCATCCACAGCAGGTCGGAGTACGGGGCGTAGGCCAGGCCGCGGGCGATGCACGGCTCCATGCCCTTGCGGGTGCGGAAGAAGCCCTCGGCGGTGCGCTCACCGGTGGTGAACTCCTGGTCCCGCGGGTCCACGTCGCTGGTGATGAGCGTGGCGGCATGCGCGTCGGTACGCGCGATGACCAGTGACGGGACGCCGCATACGTCGGCGGCGAGCCGGGCCGCGTTCAGCGTCTTGATGTGCTGGCTGGTCGGGATGAGGACCTTGCCGCCCAGGTGGCCGCACTTCTTCTCGGAGGCGAGCTGGTCTTCCCAGTGCACGCCCGCCGCGCCGGCCGCGATCATGCCCTTCATCAGCTCGTAGGCGTTCAGCACGCCGCCGAACCCGGCCTCGGCGTCCGCCACGATCGGGGCCATCCAGTACGGAGACTTGCCGGTGTCGCCGTCCGCGGTTTCGGAGAACGTGATCTGGTCGGCGCGCAGCAGCGCGTTGTTGATCCGCCGGACCACCTGCGGCACGGAGTTGGCCGGGTACAGGCTCTGGTCCGGGTAGGTCTGCCCGGCCAGGTTCGCGTCGGCGGCGACCTGCCAGCCGGACAGGTAGATCGCCTTCAGCCCGGCCCGGACCTGCTGCACGGCCTGGTTACCGGTCAGTGCGCCCAGCGCGTTGACGTAGTCCTCGCTCTCCAGCAGCGACCACAGCCGCTGTGCGCCCAGCCGGGCAAGCGTGTACTCCTCCTGTACCGAGCCGCGCAGCCGGATCACGTCTTCGGCGGTGTACGTGCGCTCTGTGCTCGCCCAGCGCGGGTCTTCCTGCCATTCGGTTTGCAGTCGGGCGGCCTTTTCCCTGATTGTGTCCATCTTCCCTATCGCCTCCAGCTGTGGGCGCCGAGTGGTCGCCCTGATACCAGAATGACTCGTCATCAAGCTACTTACGGGTAACTTGAGAAATAAAAAAGCTAGAAATTTTCATTTGGAGAAGATAGGTTGGTTTTCATGACTGAAGGATCACAAAAATTGACGCCAGAACGTGGTCTAGACCTTATGACCATGGGTCAGCGTCTCCGGCATCTGCGCCGTTCCCGTGGCCTGACCCTGGCCGAGCTGGGCGACCGGGTCGGCCGTGCTCCGTCGGCGCTCTCGCTGCTGGAGAACGGCCGCCGCGAGCCGAAGCTGTCGGCGCTGGAGGACCTGGCTACCGCGCTGTCGGTGCCGGTCGAGGAACTGCTGCGGCGCCAGGCTCCCAGCCGCCGGGCCCAGCTGGAGATCGCCCTCGAGGAAGCGCAGCGCGATCCCGCCTACGCCGAGCTCGGCCTGCCGCATCTCAAGGTGGGCTCCCGGGTCCCGA
>JBEKCN010000831.1:0-3006 GCA_050014855.1 Streptosporangiaceae bacterium
CCCGGTCATGGATACGGCGGCGGTGGCCGCGGCGAACGGGGGCTCGGCCCCGTTCCAGCCGGTGCCCGCGGAAACGAGGGACGGTACGTTCCCCGCCGCATTGGGTCTGGCGGTGATCTCGGGCCTGGCGGACGACGTGCAGGTTTCCTCGACCGACGCGGGGCTGAGCGTGCGCATGAGCTGGCCTGCGGGGCCGTCGGGTGCGTGACGCGGCGGACCGTGAAAGCGTCAGTTCGGTCATGTTTGTATTACGAACATGTCTCGAATGTGTTAGGAACCTCCCCGTGTTCGCCATTGCCATCCGGCCTGCGTAGACTCCCGCCACTGTCTTTAGGTAACACTCTTCAGTGCGTGCGCCAGCAGCCTGGCGCCGGACGCGGCTGATCGCCGTTCCGGCCGTGCGCCGGTATGCGGCCCGTGCGGCAAAGTAACGCACGGCCCACCCAGAGCGGCACGATGCCTGGCTTGAGGGTCAAGGAGGACACGAATTGTCAAGGCTTTTTGTCGCGGCGGCGGCGGGCGGGCCGGTCAGCTTGGCCGGCCGGAACCTGGTACTGGTCATCATCGCGGGAGTCATCGCGCTGCTGGCCCTGGGCGTGGCCGCCGGGCTGGTCCGCGAGGTGCTGGCGGCCGGCCAGGGCACCGCGAAGATGCAGGAGATCGCCCGCGCCGTGCAAGAGGGCGCGGCCGCTTACCTGCGGCGCCAGTTCAGGACGCTGGGCGTCTTTGTCGTCATCATCTTCTTCGTTCTGCTGGTGCTGCCCGCGGTCAATACCGAGGTGCGCTGGGGCCGTAGCGGCTTCTTCCTGCTCGGGGCCCTCTTCTCCGGCCTGACCGGGTTCACGGGCATGTCGCTGACGGTGCGCGGCAACGTCCGGGTCGCCGCGGCCGCGCGTGAGGACGGCAGCAACCGCGCGATGCGGATCGCGTTCCGGACCGGCGGCGTGGCCGGCATGTTCACCGTCGGCCTGGGCCTGCTCGGCGCGACCATCGTGGTGCTCATCTACAAGGCCAACGCTCCCGATGTGCTGGAAGGCTTCGGCTTCGGCGCGGCACTGCTGGCGATGTTCATGCGGGTCGGCGGCGGCATCTACACCAAGGCGGCCGACGTCGGCGCCGACCTGGTCGGCAAGGTCGAGCAGGGCATCCCCGAAGACGACCCGCGGAACGCCGCGACGATCGCCGACAACGTTGGGGACAACGTGGGCGACTGCGCGGGCATGGCCGCCGACCTGTTCGAGTCCTACTCGGTCATGCTGGTGGCCGCGCTGATCCTCGGCGAGGTCGCGTTCGGCGACTACGGCCTGGTCCTCCCGCTGTTCATCCCGGCCATCGGCATCATCACCGCGGTCGTCGGCATCTTCGTGGTCCGGCCGCGGGCCGGGGACCGCAGCGGGATGAGCGCCATCAACCGGGGGTTCTTCGTCTCGGCGGTACTGTCCGTGATCGGCGTGGCGGTCGCCTGCTTCACCTACCTGCCGGACAAGTTCAGCAAGCTCACTGGCGTCACCGACCTCGGCATCCTGCGCCACGGCGGCGACCCGCAGTGGGTCGCGTTCGGGGCCATCCTGATCGGCATCGCGCTGGCCAGCACCATCCAGCTGCTCACCGGGTACTTCACCGAGACCAACCGCAAGCCGGTCCGCGAAATCGCGCAAAGCTCGCTCACCGGCGCGGCCACGGTCATCCTGTCCGGCATCTCCATCGGCATGGAATCCGCGGTCTACTCCGCGCTGCTGATCGCCGCGGCGGTGTTCGGCGGGTTCCTGCTCGGCACCGGGAACGCCACCATCGCGCTGTTCGCGGTGGCCATGGCGGGCATCGGCCTGCTCACCACCGTCGGGGTCATCGTCTCGATGGACTCCTTCGGCCCGGTCACCGACAACGCCCAGGGCATCGCCGAGATGTCCGGCGACGTCGTTGGCGAGGGCGCGCAGGTCCTCACCAACCTGGACGCGATCGGCAACACCACCAAGGCGATCACCAAGGGCATCGCGATCGCCACCGCGGTACTCGCCGCCACGGCGCTGTTCGGCTCGTTCCGGACCACGGTCGAGCAGTCCCTGGGCAAGGCGGCCGGGACGTTCAGCCTGTCGGTGGACCACCCCAACGTCCTGGTCGGCCTGATCATCGGCGCGGCCGTGGTGTTCATGTTCTCCAGCCTGCTGATCATGGCCGTCGGCCGGGCGGCCCAGCGGGTGGTGCTCGAGGTCCGGAACCAGTTCCGCAACCACCCGGGGATCATGGACTACACCGAGAAGCCCGAATACGGGCGGGTGGTGGACATCTGCACCCAGGACTCGCTGCATGAGCTGATCGCCCCCGGCCTGCTCGCGGTGCTGACCCCCATCGCGGTCGGTTTCGCGTTCGGCTACGCGCCGCTCGGCGCGGTCCTGGCCGGCGCCATCGCCACCGGTGTGCTGATGGCGGTGTTCCTGGCCAACTCCGGCGGGGCCTGGGACAACGCCAAGAAGCTGGTCGAAGACGGCAACTACGGCGGCAAGGGCTCCGAGGCGCACGCCGCCACGGTGACCGGGGACACGGTGGGCGACCCGTTCAAGGACACCGCGGGCCCCGCCATCAACCCGCTGCTGAAGGTGACGAACCTGGTCTCGCTGCTGATCGCGACCAGCGTCGTCAAGTACAGCAGCAACGTCGGCCTGCGCACCGGGGTCGCGCTCGCCGCGGTGATCATCATCGTCGGCGCGATCGTGGTCTCCAAGCGGCGCGAGCCAGGCCTGGACGCCGATGCGGACGCCCAGGGCAGCACGGTGGACGGCGGGACGGTCGACCAGATCGCGCCGTCCCCGGCTTCGGCCCCGGACGCCGCCGTGACCCCGGGCACCGCCCCGGCTGCCCCTGGCGCCCCGGACGCCGCAGGCGGCCAGGGTGCCTCCACCACGCAGGGTATTTCGACGCCCGATTCCTGATCAGGACCGGAAAGCCGCGGGGCGGGCCGACGCGAGCAGCGTCTGCCCGCCCCGCAGTTATGGGCCCTCCGGGGTG
>JBEKCN010000832.1:0-2999 GCA_050014855.1 Streptosporangiaceae bacterium
CGGACCTCTGGGGACTGCTGAACGCTCACTGACCTTGGCATACGCTGCGGTTCACGGGCAGGTGCCAGTATCTGGGGGTCAAGGGGTCGCGGGTTCAAATCCCGCCGTCCCGACTGGTCAGAGGCAACTTTCGATTATGGAATCGGCTTCTGAGTGACGAACTGAGTGACTATACCCTCAGGCACGTTGGCGGTCTCGCCGAAGGTACGGTCCACGGCCTCGGCGCCTTCGATGATGACCGGCCGTACCTGCTATCGGTGGACGGTTCGGCGACCACTGCCCTGATGCGGCCGACCAGGCGGGCGATGTGCTCGATCGACACACTGTCATCTCCCCGCAGTCCGGGTGCCCGCTCCGTCGCTCTGAGTCAGGCGGCTTCGGGACGGGGACCATGAAGGGACCCGCGTTGCGCATTTGGCCGGACAGCCCGCATGTCATCACTCCCAGTGCTAACGCCCCATTCCTCGGGATTGACCACGAACAGCTCGGACGGTCGCCACGCCGCTCCTGGTACGTCAGCGGCACGCCTGGCTGGCGGGGACCGGCCGCATGACGCGCTCACTGTTGGTAACGCGGCCGGGGTTCAGTCGCGGCGTAGTTCGTGCCAGATCTCACGGGCGTTAGAGCTGACCAGGCAATAGGGATTGCCGCCGTCCCGGCTGACGGCCTCGAACCGCGGTTTGTCCCCGTAGCGCACGATCACGCTGATCGTGTAGCTGGGGAACGCGTTACGCAGTGCAGCGGCCTCGAAGTCCGCAGACGGCAGCGGTCGGCTGCTGATGGGTCCACCCGGCTTTGGGACGGGGTCGGCGGTGTAGTCCTGCACGATCAACTCGCGCAGCCCGACCGCGCTGGCCGCGACCAGCGTGTGCCCGTTGTCCACGCGACGCGCCAGCCAGGTGCCGCCAGCTCCGGTGATCTGGTATGTCTCCCCCCAGTGCCACTGCAATTCCTTTATCGCTGCGGAGGCGTCATCGGCGGGTCTCATTAGCCACACTCCAAAAGGCATTCATGGGTTCGCGCCTACGATGGCGCTACTGGGGGTGGCTGCCCGATCCCCTGGCGGGTGTCTCACCGTGAGAGTAATCTCGTCGTGAGATGGCGGACAGATACGGCCCGGTAGATGTTCCGCCCGGAGCCTGGCGGAAGCCCGAGTTCCGGGAGGTACTTCAGCAGCGCGACACCGCTGGGCTGCTGCGCCTCATCCAGCGGCACGCTGGCGTCAGCCAGGCCCGGCTGGCCGCAGCTGCCGGGCTCGGCCAGGGACGGCTGAACGAGATCATCAACGGCCGACGGCAGGTCGCGCGTCTCGATGTCCTCGAACGGCTCGCCGACGGTATCGGCATGCCCGACGATGCGCGCGTGCTGTTCGGGCTCGCGCCTGTCCATGCCGCCACGCTGACCGGTCACGCGGAAATCGCCCAGGTGTTCACGGTTCAGGCCGAGGCAAATCGTGAGCTGCGGCAGCTTGCGGCGACGGCGGCGAGAATGGATGTGCTGGCGGTCCGCGCCCTAGGGCTGATCGGCCTGAACGACTCGCTGCTTCGCGGCCCGCTCGCCGCGCGCCAATCGGCCGCCGACGTCCGGGTGCTGCTCCTGGACCCCAGTGCGCCGGCGGCAGCGATCCGCGCTGAGGAGGTCGGCGAGTCAGCCGAATCATTCTCCGCCGGCATCCGGCTCGCGCTGGCCCGGCTCGCGGAGTTCAGCGGCCATCCCTACGTCAGGTTGCAAACCGCCGTCTACAGCTGCCTGCCGACCTGGCGGATGCTCGCGTTTGACGAAACGCTCTACCTGTCCGCGTTCGGCGCCTCGGCTGAGGGGCACCGTTCTGGCATGTACAAGCTCACTGCTGCCACAGACGGGGTGCTGCACGCCGGTTTCCGGCGGTACTTCAATGACCTGTGGCGCGGAGCGCGCCAGCAGAACAGAGGACCGGCCGCATGATCGAAGCCGAGCTGAAAGCCCGTGTCAGCGACCCGGACACGCTACGGGATCACCTCCGCCGCCTGGCCAGCGAAGAGCTGAGTGTCTATCGGGACACCTATTACGACCGGACGGACCGGGACCTCACCACCCAGGGCCGCGAACTGCGGGTCCGCGTGGCTGAAACCGGCGGTGTGCAGCGCGTGCTCCTTACCTACAAGGAGCCGCCGGCCGACGAAGCCAGCGGCTCCAAACCTGAGCACGAGACCACGGTCGCCGACCCCGCAGTCGTCGACGTGATCTTCCGGGCGCTCGGGCTGGAGCACCTCGTCTCGTTCGAGAAGCACTGCGTGAACTACCGTTTCACAGCTAAAGGCCGGGACATGCTCGCCACTGTGGTCACCGTCCCCGAGATCGACGGCACGTTCATCGAACTGGAAACGATCGTCCCTAAGCGGGAAGTCACGGCCGCGCTCAGAGACATCCGTGCCGTCCTCCACGAGCTAGGCATCACCGACGAAGACCTGACGACCGAGCAGTACACCGACGCCGTGATGCGCAGCCGCCACTGACCAATGCGTCCTAAAGGAATTTGCGCGCTGTCTGGAGTCATGCATCCGCAACTCGATCTGTGCAAAGTTTCTGTACGGTTTCAAGGCGGCCCCGCCGGGCCGCTCGCGCCGCCAACTCGGCGCGCACGCCGCAGCTCCCGCTGGCGCTCCCGCTACGGCGGCACCAACGCCGGTCGGCTGGCGCGAAAGACACAGGACTCGGGCTGCCTCACATACAGCAGTCACCGGGTTTCGTCTCTGCGGGCGGCGCCCTGCTCCCGCTGCGGATATTGTCCGAGGCCGACCAGAACCCGTCAAGGCCATCTGTGACCGCAGGACAACCGCGATCCGTCGAGCTGCCTGGTGAACGCACACGCGAAGATGGCCTTGACAGAACCTGCCCGGTCTAGGGATTGGCAGCTATCGGGACCAGGGACACGAGTAGCCAGAGGCCTCAACATTTGAGGGAGCATTCGCGGCTAACGAAACCCTCGTCCCCCGCCTGAGCCGGGGAGACGCGTCGGG
>JBEKCN010000833.1:0-2997 GCA_050014855.1 Streptosporangiaceae bacterium
AAGAGGGTCAGAGCGAGCTGGCCATCGGCATGCCGGACCGGCAGCGCCAGCTTGACGTTGCGGTACCGGGCCGCTGCCGGGAGCACCAGGACCCCGCCCGGGACTGGGCGGAGCAGCCGCAGGTCCGCAAGGAACGTTAGCGCCGCGTCCAGCAGGCCACGCGGGTCGTGCTGCCAGGTGATGGTGAACGACGCGGCGCCAAGCTCCTCGTAGAGCTCGTCAATCATGATACGGAGCCTGCTGTGCTCGATGAACGCGACCATAAGCGGTGAGGATGGACGCGACACCAATGTCCGTTCGGGATCATCGTGATCGTCGAGCGGAGCGGACCAGGCCAGCTCTTGCACGACGCCCGCCAGCGGCAGCGCCGAGTCGATCCGGGCGAGCAGGTCGCGCTGATCCTCGGCCTCCGCGGGCACCTCAAGGCTGGTCAGCGTCTCGTCGGGGTCCTCGATGAGGTCAGCGATCTTCGCCAGCAGCAGGCCAGCCGCACGGTTGACCGCACCACCACGACCGGGGAACCGGCGATCGGTGAACCGGCCGCCCGCGTCGGCGAGCATGATTCCCTCGGCCCGGCGCTCAACTCCCAGGCCCGTGAGCCGGCCGAGGTCCTCAGCCACGCCAGACTGGCGCAGCGCCTCGGTGATCTCCGGCCCGACCTGCGCATAGTAGACCACCGGGTACTCGATCAGCGCACGGGCAGCGCGTTGCGCCGCGGCCTCGCGCTGCGCGCCGCGCTTAGCGCTGACGAATGTGGCGTCCAGCAGCCCCGCGGCGCTGGTCAAGTGCTGTATCGGGCGGGCCGGGCGGAACAGCGCGGCGCATATGTCGTGGTCGATGTCATAGAGCGCGTCGCCACGTTCGGTGTCCTGCGCCCAGGCTTCCAGCGAGCCGTCCGAGAGCTTGAGAGCGCCGCGGTCCACTAGCCAGCCGAGTACGTCCACGACCGCGCCCTTATGCGCGCTGACCGTAGGGTCGAAGCCAAGGCTGTCGATGGCGTTCGCCGCCGGAGTGAAGGCGCGCACGAGGTCGGCGAGGCTGATCTCGACCCGGGATCGCTGGAAACTTGCGAGTACGAGACACAGATACGCGAGGCGACGGCGGCCAAACGGCTTGCCCGACCGGGCCGAGAAGCCCGCAGACTGCGTGGGGTCGAGGGCGTCGAGCCGTCTGTTGAGGCGTACCTGGCGGGTGGTCGCAATCAGCGTGTAACCGAGCAGTTCGCGGAAGTCCGCGGTCATCTGGTCGGCCCAGCGCAGCACCTGTTCAAGCACGCCGGGGCGCGGCCGGGTCGCGGTGATCACGTCATTGGTGAGCACGAGCCGGACCGCGTGCTGGTACGAGCCGAGATCGCTGAGCTGGACGGTCGCGGCGGCTTTCGGCGGGACCACGTCTTCTAGCGCCTTCCCGTGGGGTGGAGTTGGAGTTCAAAACCGGGAAGGTGGAGCACACCGTTCTTCGTCTGCACGGCGCTGCCCTGGCCGGACGGGATCAGGCGCATGGTGAGGACGTCATTACCGCCGGAGGCGGATGTGAGGCGGCCGGCCACGACCGTCCGCGCCTCGGTGGCGAGAGTGAGCAGCCTGAGCAGCACTTTCGTCTCCGCATCGTCGAGGATCCGGCCGTGCGCACCGTTGCTCAGCAGGCGCCCCGCGGCTTCCCGTTCCGCTTGCCGCTCCGCCGCCTGCCGTTGGCGAAGTTCTGCTTTGACCGCGGGGTTGGACCTGGCCGGCTGGGGGACGCCCGGGGTCGGCGCCTTTCCCCGCCGGAACAGGGTCACCGAGATTTCCACGCCGGGCGCGTCCCACCAGGTCGCCCGGCTGGAGATCTGCTCGGTGTCGTCGTGTGCGGCACCGAGGTGCCGTGCGGACCTCAGGTTGAACGCGGCGGACATCAGCGCGTAGGCGGCACCCTCGTCGGGGGTATTGAACACCCACTCAGCGAGGTGTCTGAGCTGGGAGGAGCGGTTCACGCCGCCCCGCTGCGCCTCGGTGACCTGGCGGAGCAGCGCGATCACACCCGAGACGGCGGCCCGAGTGGCGGTGCGCAAGCCTTCGGCTCCCGACTCAATCGTGGTTCCTTCGGCCGGGCCGGCGAACCAGGCACACAGCGCGGTCCAGCGGCGCCGCCAGTCCTTCAGCCGGTCGTCGTAGTCCAGGAACGGGCGCTCGTCCACCTCGATTGCAAGGCGAAGCATCGGTTCCTCTTCCACGTCAGCGACGGCGGCAGCCAACCGGGGAAGGTAGCGGTCGAGTTCGGCCATGAAGTCGGCCATGTGCGTGAGCAGAGCGTTCTTGTACCGCAGGAAGGTGTCCGGGGAGGTGTCGGTCGAGCGCATGATTTCGGCCAGCGTCAGGTGGAACTGCGCGGCGCGGCGCGACATGTCATCCAGGACGGTATCCAGCCGTGAGAGCCTCCGGTACACCTGTTCCTTGTCCTGGCCACGAGTGGCATGTGCCAGGGCTTTCAGGTCATCGAGGATGTCGGAGAACACCAGGCGGGACAGGTTCGCATCCCGGATCCTGGCGCTGAGGACGTCTTCCACCGCAGCGAACGCCCGGTAGCCAAGCTCGCTGAACTGGTAGACCGACTGCCTGTTCCGGTACCTGGCCAGGCTGCCCGCCCGGGAGGCGTCCTCCAGCCGGTGAACCATCCCGTCATCGGCCAGCGCGTCCAGCTTTTCCCTGAGACTGCCATCGAGCCGAGGTGCCTCGTCGTATACAGCGGCCAATTCGGCAAGGGCTCCCGCAACGTCGTCGGTGTGCGCCTGGACCTGATGCACCGCACGCAACCGGTCCAGCGCCCGGAGCACCCACAGGTAGGCAACATGGTCATCACGCCGAGTAAAGTTGAACAGCCGGAACCTGTCGCTGACGGCGAGCGCATCAAGATCCAGCGAGTTTCGCTCGCCTCGGTCCGCGCCATCTTCGGTCCGGTCTGCCATCGGCTGGTCTCATATCCAAATCGTCCACGGCTGCCGATCCTGGCCAGCACAAT
>JBEKCN010000834.1:0-2996 GCA_050014855.1 Streptosporangiaceae bacterium
GGCACCGCCACCGACCTGGGCCTGCCGGCCCCCGAGGAGGGTTCTGGCCTGCTGAACGCCGACGCGGCGGTCCAGGCGGCGGAGAACTACCAGGACGGCAACGGCAGCAACCAGCCTGACCAGCTGCTGACGACCCCGGGCCAGACCCTGCTGACCGCCGCGCCCGGCGCGCGCGTCAGCACCGGCGTAGCGGTCACCAACAGCGGCGGCCGGGCCGAGAAGGTCTGGCTGGGCACCCGCAACTACGCCCAGACGTCCGGCTACCGGGCGAACGTGGCGCTCAGCGCGGCGACCGACCCGACCTTCCGCTACCCCACCAACGGCCTGCCGTGGGCGTACAAGAAGGTCACCTTCCACGTCGGCAGCGGCGCGGCCCGGCTGGGCGTGTCTATCGACTGGAAGGGCGATCCCGAGGGCGTACCAGGCGGCTCGGTGGTCCGGCTCACGCTGATCGGGCCGGACGGCGCGTTCGCGACCAACACCCGGCCCCAGGGCCTCACCGTCTCGGCCAACTACGGCTTCGTGGACGTCGCCCATCCTGAGGGCGGCACCTGGACGGCGGTGCTGTACACGCCGACCGAGGCAGCGGCAGTGAGCGGTCAGCCGCAGCCCTACACCGGCAGCGTCATCCTCAACGCCTACACCCAGAAGGCGGTGCCGGAAGGCTCGGTCAGCCCGTCGGCGCTCACCCTCGGCCCGGGCCAGACCGGGTACGTCCGGCTGAATACCAGCATCAGCGGTGATCAGGGCGACACGGCCGAGGCGGTCACGCTGGCCACCTCCGGCGGCCAGCACGCGTCGATCCCAGTGCTGCTGCGTCCCGTCATCCCCATCGCCGGCGGCAAGGGCACCTTCACCGGGACGATCAACGGCGGCAACGCCCGAACGGGCGCCCCGACGCAGACGAACACCTACTCGTTCAACGTGCCGCGGGGTGAGCAGGACCTGAACGTCGGGATCCACCTCAGCTCCGATCCGAACGTCCTGATCGAGGGCGCGCTGATCGACCCCGACGGCGAGACCGTCGACGTCGACAGCAACGCCACCTCGGTGAACAGCCCCACGGGCCTGATCAGCAGCGGGCCCAACCTCCAGCTGGTGCAGAACGCGCCGGAGGCGGGCCCGTGGCGCTTCGTCCTGATCGTGGTGGACCCGGTCACCGGTGCGGAGGTCTCGCAAGCCTTCTCCGGCGTGATCGGGTTCAACGAACCCGAGGTGTCGTCGAACCTGCCGACCAGTTCCGGCAGCAAGCTGACCGCGGGCAAGGCGACCAGTTACACCATCAGCTACGGCAACCCGGGCGCGGTGCCCGAGCCGGTTCAGGTCGACCCCCGGCTCCAGGGCAGCACCAGCGTCACGCTGCCTTCCCTGTCCGGTACGCCGACGGTGGCGCTGCCGCTGAGCGTCAGCAACATATCCAGCGCCCCGTTCTACGAGGTGCCGCCGGGCACGAGCCAGCTCACGGTGGCGGCCACGTCCAGCTCGCCGTCTCAGCTGGAACTGGCCGGGCCGCTTGGCGAACCGGATGTATTCGGTGACCTGGCGGCCGCGCAATCGGGTGACCTGACCTCGGTGGCCCGGGTCACCGAGGCCGGCGGACGGCACCAGGTCGCCCGGGGCTTTTGGGGCACCTTCGTCCAGCAGATCGGCCCGTTCAGCGACGCGGGGGCCCCTGCGGCCACCAGCACGCTGACCGCGACGGCCGTCACCCAGCCCCTCGACCCGAGCGTGACGTCCACGGCGGGTGACCCATACGCGCGGGGCTTCACCGACCAGGCCCCCACCGGCACACCGGTGGTGGTCCAGCCGGGCCGGACGGCCGGCATCACGGTCACGATCACCCCGAGCGCCAAGGCCGGGACCGTGGTGCACGGCGTGATCTATCTGGTCACGTCGCCGTTCAACAGCACCGACACCATGGCCGGTGCCGTGGCGGGCGGCCTGGGTGCGGTGCAGACCAGCGGCGACGTGCTCGCCGCCCTGCCCTACACGTACACGGTCGGGTAAGCCGGCAAATGACCAGGTGGGGGGCCGCCCGTCGACGGGCGGCCCCCCGCTAACGCGGATGGGCGTGCCGGAGCTGGTTCGCCATGCCGAGCTGCACGAAGCCGAACACGATGAGCCAGATCCCGGCCAGCACGGCCAGGGTCAGGACCGAGATCGCGGGCCAGACCAGCAGGATGAGGCCCGCGATGATGCCGAACACGCCCGACAGCACGCTGAGCCCGCGGCCCGGCATGCCCCGGTGCTCTATCGCGGAGACGACCAGGCCGATCCCGTCGACCAGCCAGAAGATGCCCAGCAGCAGGCCGAGGGACAGCAGGGTGATCACGATGTGCCGGAGGGCGTAGAAGCCGATCAGCAGGCTCAGGATGCCGAGGATGGCCCACAGGGTGCGGGCCCCCCCGCTGGCGTCGCCAATGGTCACCGCGCCGACGAGGCGGTAGATCCCCCAGACGATCAGTTCGACGCCGAACAGGACGGCCAGCACGACGAGCGTCGGGCCCGGCCAGACCAGCGCGAGGATGCCGGCGATGATCGAGATCACCCCGAACAAGGCCGGCCACCACCAGGACCCTCCCACCCGGGTGACGTGACCGCCGTAATCGGTGCTTCCCCCAGCGAAATTGCGGAATCCCATCTGGTTCACAGCCTTCACTGTCCGGGTAAGTGCGCGCGGAATGCGGACCTAAGGGTGCCTCAAGGGGCCCGTGTTTCAGGGATGCCCCAGTTATACCAGGGTGCCCGGCTTGACAACCTGGCCCGAAGATCCTTTAGGACGCGAAGTCGTGGGCGGGGATGGTGGCGTACCGGGTCATGATGTCGGCCAGCGCCTTCCCCGACGGCGGCTGACCGGACGCGAGAAGGTCGCGTACGTCACGGAAGTACTGCACGTAGAGGTCGGGGGTGAACGTGTTCAGCACGACCGCGGGCTTGTCACCGGGGTTGGCGAACGTGTGCGGGGCACCGGGCGGGATCATCACCATCGTGCCGGC
>JBEKCN010000835.1:0-2991 GCA_050014855.1 Streptosporangiaceae bacterium
AAGAGACGGGAGAAGTGGACCCGCTGTTCCTGGCCCACAACGTAGTTGATGTCGGTCGGATGGAAGATCTCCCGGCGCAGCTTGATGGCTCCGAGATCCCGCGTGGCGTAAATGCTGCTGCCGTCCGAGCGCCGCGCGACCAGCCGCTCGCCGTCCGGCAGCGGCACCACCAGGGCCCCTAGGTCCTTCGTCAGAGAGGCGGCGGCCGTCTCCCGCGCCTCGGGCGTCAGCTCGCCGGCCCCGACGGCCTGGTCCAGCGCGGCGAGCTGGGCATCGACCATCTCCGGGGTCAGCTCGTACGCGCGGCCCTGGGCGACGGCCTCCTCGAGTACCTGGTTGCCGGCGTCGAGGTAGATGCTCTCGCCGATGGTGAAGTCGATGTGGATGTCGAGAGCGGAATAGAAGGACTCGAAGTCATCCAGGCTCCACTCGACGATCTGGCGCCAGAGGTCCACCTCGGCGGCGTCCCCCTGCTCGAGCCGGCCGAAACGCTGCTCCGACGCGGCCGCATACTCCCCGTAGGCGGCACGCAAGCCAGCCGCGGTGGTGACGCCCGGGAAGTACCGCTGGATCAGCGCACGGTCGGACTCGGGCAGGCCGTCCAGACCGGCACCGGCCGCGACCGCCCGCTCCATGGCGCGGCGAATCGCGTAGATCGTCAGGGACCGCTCATTGCTGGTCATGCCCGCCGGGAAGAGCGCTCCGAAACGGCGGTATCCCTCCAGCATGAAGCCGAACCCGCCGAAGTCGTTGATGTGGTTCACCCGGTAGACCAGCGCGCCGCTCGCCTCGTAGAGATTGGACAGCACGTGACCGATGATCGTGGAGCGCAAGTGCCCGGCATGAAGGGTCTTGGCCACATTCGGGGAGGAGTAGTCGACGATATCGGTGCGGTCGGCGCGGGTGTCGTTGAGGCCGAACCGGTCGGCGAGCTCGACCATCGCGGCCACCCCGGCCCGGAACCATTCGTCGGCCAGCCGTACGTTGACGTAGATGCCCTTCTGGGACACCTCGCTCACGACGTCAGCGAGGGCAGGCGACCGCAACGCCTGGACGACGAGCGGAGCCTGGGTGGCGATGTAGTCTTTCGCGCCAAACTCGCGCAGCAGCCCGGGTATCCGCAGGGCGATGTCCGCACCGAAACGGGACCGCTCGAGAATGTCCAGCTCCCAGGACAGGTCGGGCCGGCCGAACTGGTCCTGGAGCACGCTGCTGATCCGCTCCCGGAGCAGCGCCATCGGGTAGGAGTCAGTGGCCGGCGGCGGCAGGACAGGACGATGCGCGCGGATGGTGTCGCGGAGGTTCACGATTTCCTGGCGGCGGACCTCGTTATACGCGGCAAGTTCGTTCATCGACCCCAGTCCCACGATTGCGTTTCCTGATCCGGCATCGCCGGCCTTCATCTTGGCGCGCCAGTACCCGGGACCGCCCGAGAGGCCCGTCCGGGAATGGCGCACGCCGGTACCCGTCCACCAGGTCGGCGCCGATAGCCCGGCCTCTGCGACTAGCCCGGCCTCTGCGACGGCAACGCCGGTCGCGAACCGGCGGGCCCCGGAGACCGGACCGCGCGTAAAAGACAAAGTCTAGCCCAGGCGATTCACGGCCCAGCGCGCTGCTGGTCCGGTGACGAGCGGCTCGGGACCGAACGGGCGGCAGGCCCGCAGACCGTCGCGGTCGAATACTCCTCGCCCGAATCGCGAAGGAAATGCACGCCGGGCGCCGGCGGACCACCATCGTGGGCGACACCATCGCCTGCATCCTGGACTTCGCCGGCCACCACGTGCGGGATTCCGGTCCCGGCCCGGATGTAACCGCTACCAGCAAACGTCCTGCGCGTTCCCAGGCTCTTCCAAGGAAGCGCCGACAGCCATCCCAGGATGGCCGCGCATGCTGGCTGGTATGAACGCACTAGCAGAGCACTTCGCACACGATCGCCGCAGGTCGATGATCTGGGCGATCGGCATTGCCGTGGTCCTGCTCCTGGCCGTCGGCGGAGCCATCGCGGGATCGGTGCTGGCCGGCGGTTCGCCGGGCGGCCCGTCACCGGAAGCGGCGACGCTCAACGCGGCGGTGGGCAACGCAGGGAACGCTACGGGCAGCACGGCCACCGCCGGGAAGACCCGCCAGGCCCGGTCGGGTGCCATCGCCCGGCTCCGCCGCCTGGGCGGCATGTACGGAGAGGTTGCCTTCCGCGGCAAGGACGGCACAACACGGACGCTCGCCTTCGAGCGGGGCGTCGTCACGTTGGCCGGCAGTGACCTGGTGGTCAGGGCCGCCAACGGCACCACCTGGACCTGGCAGTACACCTCCAGCACGGTGGTGCGCAAGGGCGGCGTGAAGGTCAGCCGCTCCGACCTGTACAGCGACGAGCACGTCCTGCTGGCCGGCCCGGTGGTGTCCGGTATGCGCGACGCCCGGCTGATCGTGATCCCGGGCGCCAATAAGGCTGCCGCCGGCACGCCGGCGCCGGTACCCTCGGCATCGTCTTCGGCCAGCACGTCGTCCGCCAGCTAACCCGGTACCGGAGGGGAAAAGCGCTCCCGGCGGCCCGGCCAGGCCACCGGGAATCGCTTTTCGCAAGAATGTGAATTCTCGAACGTCTTTATTACGTGCCTGGTCATCCCGGACCGGGCCGGTTGCTATCCGCAGCCTCCCCAATAGGCCATCGCAGGAATGTGAGCTCTCGAACGGACTGCTTACGTGGGCGCCGATCACATACCCATCACGGCCGAGCCAGTGCACTCTCATAGCCATGGATATGTACGAGCCGTCCATCGGCTATCCAGAAACTCACTGGCAATCGCAGTCGTACCAGGACGCACGTGGCGGGCGTAGCGACTTGGGAAGGAGGCACCGATGATGGGACGCAATAGGCGTGGCCCGGCTGGACGCCGGCGCAGTAACCTAAAGGCGCGCCTCGGCATT
Organism: Streptosporangiaceae bacterium; assembly: GCA_050014855.1. Classification (GTDB taxonomy): domain Bacteria; phylum Actinomycetota; class Actinomycetes; order Streptosporangiales; family Streptosporangiaceae; genus Bog-532. Next base: position 2,926 of record JBEKCN010000835.1, read on the forward strand.
GCGACCGCGGTCGTAGTCGGCGGCGGCGCAATCGGCGCGGTGGCGGTAGCAACCACAAGCCACCCG
>JBEKCN010000836.1:0-2989 GCA_050014855.1 Streptosporangiaceae bacterium
TCCGGCCCTGGGCGAGGAGGTCGGCGCCGCGGTGGCCCTCAAGCCGGGTGCCGTCATCACCGCCGATGAGCTGCGCGACTACGTCAAGGGCCAGGTCGCGGCCTACAAGTACCCGCGCCACGTGTGGATCCTCGACGAGCTGCCCAAGGGCCCGACCGGCAAGATCCAGAAGCGGGATATCGTCATCCCGGCCGACCTGACCGCGCCGTGAGGCTGCTGCTGCCGTCGTGGTCAGGCACGCTGGCGGCGGGGTTGCCCTGCCAGCGTGACCGCGGCGGGATGTGTTCGCCTTTCATGACGAAGGAATCGGTGTCGATGATTGCACCGTCGCCCATGGTGACGCCGTAGTGCACGAAGGCACCAGGTTCGAGGGTGCAATCGGCGCCGAGGGTGATGTGGTCGGACTTGAAGGTTCCGTCCTCCAGGGAGTGGCTCTGCAGTTCGCTTCCCACGCCCAGCGTGCAGCCGTTGCCCACGCTGGCCAGGGTCCGTTCCACGATGTGACAGCCGTCGTCGAACACCCGGCGGCCGATCCGGACCCCCAGCAGCCGCCAGACCAGGGTCTTGTAGGGCGTGCCGTTGAACATCTGGATGTACGCGAGGGCGGGCACCTTCCAGAAGCGCTCATGGCGCCAGAACGCGGGCTGGTAGATCGAGCAGTACTGCGGCTGCAGGCGCCGGAACCTGGTGACGGCGCGATCCACGAGTACGAAGTAGCCCACGGTGAACGCGACATCCAGGGGAACCATCGCGGTTGTACTGAGTACGGTCGCCCGGCCGCCGCTTCCGGCCAGCAGCAGCGCGATGAGCGACAAGCCGAAGACATAGAACCACCGCACCAGCAGGTACCACCCCACAGTGACGGCGTTGTACCGGTTCTTGGCCGCCAGCCGACGCCGCCGCTCGGGCCCGGTGGCGAGATGGTCGAAGCGGTGGTCCCGGGTGACTGTGCGCGGGATCTCGAAACAAGGCGAGCCCAGCAGCCCGACCCCTTCCCGGACCGGCCCGGCGATCGGGACCATGACCTTGGTTGCGAGCAGGCAGTTGTCCCCGACGCGGGCGCCGGCTGGGTAGGCGATGTCGTTGCCGAGGAAGTTCCGCTTCCCGACGACGGCGGGCATGACGCGGAACGAGGCGCTGGAGAACTCCGTGTTGATGAACGACAGCCCGTCGGAGACCAGCGTGCCGGTCCCGACGGCGGCCAGCGTGGGCACCTCGTGCTGGACGTTCATGCCGAAGTTGGAGCCCGTCTGCTCGACCGGAGTCAGCCGGTACCCCAGCGCCCGCAGGTAATGCACGACCGCTGAGCTGTCCCCGAACAGGTAGTTGAAGAAGGTGATGTTGGTCATCCGGTGGATGGCCCGCTGGAGCGCGTAGTGCGCGCCGTACAGCGGATATACCTTCCCCGGCTGCAGGGCGGCGGCGAGAAGCCGGGGGATGGTGGTGACGAACAGCAGCCCGGCCAGGATGAGGCCGAAGAACGCGATCGCCGAGATCTCCACCGCGTCCTGCTCGTACACCCAGCCCGTCACCGGGCGCGAGCCGGAGAGCAGGTGGGTGAGCAGTCCTGGGTGACACAGCAGCAGGGCCGCTACGGCTGTCTCCAGCGGCCCGATGACCGCCACCGCCAACAGCAGCCGGCCGGCCGAGGTGACGGCCCGGCGCAGGGTGCCACACCGGGCCGGCGCGACGGCCTGGTAGTCGTAGTCAGCGCCGGCGTGCCGGGCCGGGGAGCCGTGCCAGACCTGCCCGGCCGGGACCACCTGCCCGGCGTGCAGCGCGGACGCGTGCCCGAGCTGGGCCCCGTCGCCGAGGACGGTGTCGATGCCGAGGAATGTCTTCTCACCGACGAAGGCTCCTGCGCCGACGGTGACGGCACCGGTCTCGATGACACCGGCCCGCGCCCGGTAGCCGCTGAGGAAAGAGTCCTTACGAATCACGGCGCCGGGCCCGATGCTGAGCAGGTCGGTGCAGACCGGCAGGTGCGGGGTGAAGATGACCGCGCCCCGGCCGACTTTCGCCCCCAGTGCCCGCAGGTACAGGCCGTACAGCGGGGTGCCGACGGACATCCGCGCCATGGGGTTGGCGGTGACCAGCGTCTTGACCACCCAGAAGCGGACGTACGCCAGGCTCCACACCCGGATCCGCTGCGGCTTCCAGCGCCCGATCAGGGCCCACTTCGCGGCCACCGGGAGCGTACCCATGACCAGCAGCCCGCCGCCGCCGATCACGGCCGCGCGGGCATAGACCCCCAGCATCCCGCCGCCTGCGGAGATCCAGGCCAGGCCGTCGTTCAGCCACAGGGCGGCCAGGAACGCGTACCCCACGAAGGCCAGCAGCTGCAGTGCGCCGCACAGCAGGTACCGGGGGGTACCGGCCGGGGCGGTGTCGCCGCCGCGGCCCAGCGTGGTGACGTCACCGTGGCCGGACACGCCCTGGAATCCGGCGACGAGCGCAATTGCGCCTTCGTCGAGCGCCTTGATGATCCGCTGGGGGGAGATCTGCTGCAGCCGCGCGTTGCCATGAGCGTCGTCGGTGCAGATCCCGGCCTGCATGCCAGTCAGCGAGACCGCGCGTTCACCGAGGTCGTGCACGGCGATCGCGGCGAGCGCGCAGGACGTCATCTCACCGACGGACAGCAGCGCGTCCAGTTCCCGCGGCTGCGGCTCGGCGGCCAGGCCATAGGCCTGCTGGACGAGCTCATCGGTGGTCCCGCCCATCGCGGACAGCACCGCGACCACCTCCATGCCCTGGCGCCGGGCGGCCACCAGCCGCTCGGCGACCGCGCGGAGCCGGCCGGCGTCGCCGACCGATGTGCCGCCGAACTTCCACACCACCCGCTTGCCGCCAGGAGTGCGGGCACCCTGGTCACCGGGCCGGGCCGGCTCGGCCAGGCCAGCCAGGGCCGTTTCCCACTCTGTCGCTGTCAAGATCGTCTACCGCCTTCCGGCTTCCAGCTCCGCCTCGACTGCCGTGACCGCGGACGCGA
>JBEKCN010000837.1:0-2989 GCA_050014855.1 Streptosporangiaceae bacterium
AGGTAGCGGGCCGCCGCGAACAGCAAGTTGGGCTGGCGCTTTCCCGGCGGCAGTGAACCGAGAAAACGCAAAATAGCGGTGTCCTCAGCAACCGACCCGGCCAGCGCCGCATAGACCGGGCTGCGCCCCCCGGCTTCCTCGGCGAACGCCCGGTAGTTCTCCGCAGCACTTAGCTCAAGGTCATGACCATGCATCCACATGAACCGGACCGTACCGGCCGGCGCGCCAGGCCGCCCAGGCAGGAACTGCGAGACCGTTCCAGAGCACCGTCGCGGACCGTCACTGGGCAGGTCGTACACCTACGGCTCCGGAAGGGCCTGTGACCCGAATTGGCAATCTGCGCGGCGCTAAAGGCACTGACGGCCCAGGAACCAGGCGTGCCTATTCGGCGTTGTCCCGATGTCGGGACAACGCCGATTGATCCGACGTCGTGATTGTTCCGACCTGAGCTTGGATCGGCCTGCCTGGTAAGGGATCTTCTGGAGAGCAGGTCGGAACAATCCCGCGGCTCGGGCTCATGATTCCTTCACCGGTTTCGGGTGAAGGAGGAAGCGGATGTCCGGATCGAGTGGGAGAGGGATCGGGGCGGTCGACCTGCTGTTGGACGGCTTCGCTGGCTACCTGCGCAGCGAGCGCGGTGTGACGGAGTTGACGGTCGATGTCTACGTGGCCGATGTACGCAGGTTCCTCGTCGATCGAGGGGGAGGCGACCTCAGCGAGCTGACGGCGGCTGAGGTGTCGAAGGCGGTGCTGGGGCAGGTGACCTGCTGGTCGCCCGCCTCGGTGCGGCGCTACGGGTGCTCGCTGCGTTCGTTTCTCCGCTACTGCTACCTCGTCGGCCTCGTCGATCGCGACCTGTCGGCGGCGGCCTTGCCGGTATCGGGGCGGCGGCGGTCGCTGCTGCCGAAGGGCATCACTCCGACCCAGGCCAAGGCCTTGCTGCGGGCTTGCGATCGGCGTCGCGCCAGCGGCCGACGTGACTATGCGGTGATCGTCTTGATACTGCGGCTCGGGCTCCGGGCCAGCGAGGTGGCGACGCTGCGCCTGGAGGACCTGGACTGGCGGGCTGGGCAGGTCACGGTTCACGGAAAGGGTCACCGGGTGGACCAGCTGCCGTTGCCTGTCGATGTCGGCGAGGCGATCGCCGCCTACCTGTGCCGCGGCCGGCCCCGCACGGCCACGGTTCGAGAGGTATTCGTGCGGGTGCGGCCGCCCCATGCCGGCCTGAGCCGTAGCGCGGTGACGACCATCGTCGCTCGTGCCGCCGGCCGTGCCCGGCTTGGCGCGGTGCGTGCGCATCGGCTGCGCCACACCGCCGCCAGCGACATGCTGCGGGCTGGCGCTTCGCTCGGTGAGATCGGCCAGGTGCTGCGACAGCGCTCGCCCGGCTCCACTGCCGCCTACGCCCGGGTCGACGTCGAACGGCTCCGCACCATTGCCCGGCCCTGGCCGACCGGGGCGGCGTCGTGAGCACCCTGGCCGAGCAACTCGATGACTACCTGCGTCTGCGTCGCGGGCTGGGCTTCCAGCTCGGCCAGCACGGCAGCGTGTTGCCCGGGTTCGTCGCCTACGCCGCCGCCAGCGGGGCCGAGACCGTCACCGTCGAGCTGGCGGTGACCTGGGCCCGCCTGCCGGCAGGGATCAAGCCGATCACCGCCGACTTCCGGCTGAGCGAGGTACGCGGCTTCGCCCGCTACCTGCACGCCATCGACCCCGCCCACGAGGTCCCACCGCCCGGCCTGCTGGGGGTCCCGCGCCGGCGGCCCACGCCCTACATCTACACGCCGGGCCAGATCGCCGAGATCCTGCGCGCGACCCAGCGGCTACAGCCACCGCTGCGGGCGGCCACCTATCGGACGCTGCTCGGCCTGCTGGCAGCGACGGGCATGCGCCTGGGGGAGGCGACGGCGTTGACCCGCGCCGACGTCGACCTCGCCGAGGGCATGGTCACCCTCCGGCACGCGAAGTTCGACCGGATACGCCTTGTCCCCTTGCACCCGTCGGTCACCGCTGCCCTCCGTGCCTACGCCGCCACGCGGGACCGGCTCTGCCCCACCCCGCGGGTCGATCGGTTCTTCGTGTCCGTCACCGGGCGGGCCCTGCGGCGGGGAGAGGCTGACCAGGTCTTCCGGGTGATCACCGGGCTGATGGGAATTCGCACCGACACCGTCCACCCGCGCATTCATGGCCTGAGACACAGCTTTGCCGTGCACACCCTCGTCGACTGGCACCGCCAAGGCGCGGACATCTCGGCCTTGCTGCCAGTGCTGTCCACCTACCTCGGGCATGTTGAGCCGAAGAACACGTACTGGTACTTGTCCGCCGTCCCGGAGCTGATGCAGCTCGTCGCCGCCCGGCTCGAACACGGGACAGGTGAGTCATGACCACGCTGGCGCCGGTGCTGCAGGCGTTCTTCACCGAGCGGCTCATGGCTCAGCGCCGGGCCTCGAGCCAGACCATCACCGGTTACCGGGACACGCTCCGGCTGCTGGTCGGCTTCGCCTGCGCCAAGACCGGCAAGACGCCCTCCGCGCTGGACATCGCCGACCTGGACGCGCCACTGGTCGCCGCCTTCCTCGACCACCTGGAAGCTGACCGGCACAACACGGTGCGGACCCGCAACTGGCGCCTCGCCGCCATCCACTCGCTGTTCGGCTACGCCGCACTGCACCACCCCGAACGCGCCGCCGTCATCCAGCGGGTCCTAGCCATCCCGGCCAAGCGCCACGAGCGCACACTGCTCACCTGGCTCACCGCGCCAGAGGTCGACGCCCTGCTGGCCGCACCCGACCGGGGCACGTGGACCGGCAGGCGTGATCACGCCATGCTCGTGCTCGCCGTCCAGACCGGGCTGCGGATCTCCGAGCTGACCGGCCTGTCCCACGGCGACGTCGTTCTCGACGCCGGGGCGCACGTCCGTTGCATGGGCAAGGGCCGCAAGGAGCGGGCCACGCCGCTCACCGGACTCACCGTTGCCGTCCTGCGGGCC
>JBEKCN010000838.1:0-2988 GCA_050014855.1 Streptosporangiaceae bacterium
GCGGCCAGGACGATCGAGCAGGCCGCCTCGAGCATCATGAGCAGCTTGGCCCAGGGCTTGATCGCTGAGATATCGGTGGGGCTGATCGCGGTCGCGGTCCAGAAGGCCAGCGACAGGTAGTCCACGAACCGGGGTACCCAGGTGGCGGGCACGTACGCCGTGTGCTGCATCTCCGGGAAGACGAACGCCGGGTTCCGGTCCGGATGATGGGCCCGGGACGCGGCACCACCGCGATCGAGGTCCCAGTACCAGAGCCCGAAGGCGATCACATTAGTCGCCCAGACCACGCCGCCAGCGGCGAGCAGACCGCCAGGGTGAGCGGCGAAGACCTTGTTGTTGGTCAGGATCTCCACGACGAGCCGGCCGGCGGCGACCAGGTTCGCCAGGGTCAAGAACGCGATGACGACGCCGGTGACAACCCGCAGCCAGGCTTTCTGCCGGTCGATGCGGCCTGGGTCCCCAACGATCAGCACGGCCACGCATCCTGAGCCACTGCCGCACAGCCAGTTTTGGATCGGCTACTACGCTGGTGAGCGGCCTCCTGGCAACATCCGTGTCGTACCTCTGATGGTTGAGCTGGACGGCATCCCTGGACTCGACGTGCCTGCGGCCTACCTGGTCACCTGTCACCATCGGCAAACTGTTGGTGCAGGGGGTGCGAACGATCGCAGCACGCAGCGATCAGGTCTCTGGCCCGGTTTCGGCCTCGACGTTAATGCCATCGCCACCGGCGGTCTTCACATCGCGTTCACGGCCTCGCGGCCCAGGTTGGTGCCCGTCGATCGGCCGGTGGATGAGACCGTGTCGTCGAGCAGGGCGCCCTGCTCGACGAGGGCCGGACGTCTTTTCTCCGGGACATCGGCGACCCTCTCTGCCAAGGCGTCGAGCAGTGCCCGGAGCCGCCGGGCGACCTGATATTGTCCCGCGCCGAAGGCACGGATCTCGTCGAAGGCGAGCTCGACGAGATCCTCCCATGCCGGCGTCGGATACACGAACCTGCTGCGCCGTGGCTGTCGGTGACGGTTCGGCGCCGTACCCGACCAGCGCGGCTGTTTGTCTCGCCGCGGCTGCGCGCGCCACGCAAGTCGCTCGTGCGCCGAGGTCCATCAGGAAGTTGCGGGCTGCTTGTGCCGTCCAGGCGCCGTCGGGGTGGGCGCTGATGCCAGCCAGGTGGACGCGGCGGGTGCCGTGCTCGATGACGATCAGGGCGTAGAGGCGCCGCAGGAGCACGGTGTCCACGTGGACGAAATCGGCCGCGAGAATGCCGCGGGCCTGGACGGTCAGGAAATGCTTCCAGGTCGGGCCGCTGCGGCGGGGTGCGGGGTTGACCCCGGCGGCGTGCAGGATCTGCCACACCGTGGACGAGGCGATCGGGTGGCCGAGCTTAACGAGTTCGCCTTGCACGCGCCGGCGCCCCCACGTCGGGTTCTCCGTGGCCATGCGGATCACGAGCTTGCGGATCGCGGCCGCCGTGGACGGCCGTCCGGGACGCCGCCGGTTCGTGCAGTCCATTTGCGTGCGACCAGCCGCCGGTGCCAGGCCAGCAGAGTCGCCGGGGTCACCGCGAACACCTCACCCCATCGCCGCTTGGGGATCAGCCGGGACAGCGCCGAAAGCCACAGCCGGTCGCCCGGCTGGTAGCGGACCCGGCCGATCTGGCGGCGCAGCACCGTGTTCTCGTGGCGCACCACCAGGAGTTCAGCATCCCTGGACACCTCACGCCGGGCCAGCACCGTCAGACAGCCGAGCAGGCAGCGCGCGAGCAGGTAGACGACCGAGAAGATCACTCAGCGATGATGCCAACCCGGCCGGTCGCCCAGGCCAGATCCAGTAATCCGGCCAGGCCAGATCCAGTAATCGAGCCCCACTGGCCGGTCGCCTGAGGCTGACCAAAACCACGGACAGGTGAACTGCAGGTAACATTCTGCCGGAGGAGAATATGAACTTATGACGTTTGACCTGCGGGGATTCGAGCTTGACGGGGAAGCTGCAGGAACCGGGGGAATGCCCGCCGCGGGCAGCCAGGACGACGCCCGCGACCCAGCCTCCACCGTGCTGGACGTGTTAGCGCAGGCGTTCGGTGTCGTCACCGAGCGGGGCGCGCCGGGCAGCGGCACCCGGCAGCGCACCTGGCTGGACACCTTCGACTGGCGGCTGAACAAGGCCGGGCTCGTGCTGGAGTACGAGCACGCCAAGCGGGGCGGCCGGCTGCTCCTGTCCAGAGACGACCTGCCGCAGGCCGGACAGTCCATCACCGGATGGCAGCCCAGGCGCCCTCGCCTGGCCGGGGACCTGCCCGCCGGTCCGGTACGGGACCAGATCCTCAAGCTGGTCAGCCCGCGGGCGCTGCTGCCGGTCGCCCGGGCCACCAGCACGGTCAGCGTCACCCGACTGCTGAACGCGGACGGTAAGACGGTAGCCCGCCTGATCGTGGAGCGCTCGACGGCCTCGCAGGCCGACGTGAACCCGAGGAGCGTGGAACCGCCGCCGCGGCTGGCCATCGCCGAAGTCCGCGGCTACCCCGGACAGGCCCGCAAGGCCGCGCGGCTGCTGGCTGGCGTCCCCGGTGTCTCCCCGGCCAGCGAGCCCCTCTTCGACGCGGCTCTGCGCGCGCTCGGCCGCCACCCGGCCGATTACAGCGGCGGCGTGGACGCGGAGCTCACCGCGCAGATGCCGGCCTCGGTCGCGGTGGCCACCGTGTTGCTGCGGCTGCTCGACACCCTGGAGCTGAACCTCGACGGCGTGCTCCGCGACATCGACACCGAGTTCCTGCATGACCTGCGGGTTTCGGTCCGCCGCACCCGCTCGGCGATCAAGCTGCTCGGCGGCGTCCTGCCGGACGGCCTGGCCGGGCCGTACGCGGCCGAGTTCAAGTGGCTCGGCGAGCTGACCACGCCGACCAGGGACCTGGACGTCCACCTGCTCGGTTTCGGCGCGGTGGCCGGGCACCTGGTCGCCGCGTCCGCGGCCGACCTCGAGCCGTTCCGC
>JBEKCN010000839.1:0-2986 GCA_050014855.1 Streptosporangiaceae bacterium
GAGCTTCAGCAGATCCGCGGGCCGTACCTGATCGCGCTCGGCGTGGAAGCATATGCGCAGCACGTCAAGCGCCACCCCGGCTGACAGGCCCGAGAGCTGGCCCCATCCGCTCCGGAAATTAGGTTCTGACGGTCTTGCCGGCAGCGCAGGATGCCTGTTGGCTACTCCAACACCTGAACAGGCCCCGGGCGCCCGAGCCGATCCGAGGGCTTTTTGGAGGCATCGTGCGGCACGCCTCTGGCATCATCGAAGGGTGACCAGCCCTGACCTCCAGCGCCTCGCACGAACCGCATACGAAGCCCACCGCGGCGCCAGCTCCGGGTCCCTGCCGCCGTGGGAAGAGACCGCCGATCACGAAAAGCAGGCCTGGATGGCCGCCGCGGACGCGCTCACCGGCCCGGGCGACGCCACCCTCACCGAAGGGCCGCCCGCCCAGTCCCTGGTCCTTCAGGCCGGAGATCAGACCCGGATCTTCCAGAACGACTTCACCGTCGGCCGCCAGGGCTCATTGATCATCAGCGACGAGCGGGCCTCGAGCCACCACGCCCTTTTCCAGTTCGCTCACGGCCTCTGGTACGTCCAGGACCTCGATTCGACCAACGGCACCTGGCTGAACGGGCGCCGTATCTACCAGTCCCAGCGGCTCAAGAAAAGCGACAAGGTAAGGATCGGGCAAACCACCATGATCGTGGTGTCGGCGTAGGACGGATAGGCCGCGCCATCGGGAACGTTGACGGCCGGCTCGTTCCATTGCGTTGCGCCGCCCTCCGGGCTACCATCCATGTAGATGGTCAGGAGATGGTGTGAAGATGGTGGGTGGATGGCTGCGGGTGAGAGCGAGAAGACCGAGAAGATCACCATCAACCTGGGCCTAGTCGACCTCGGGCAGATCGACCTCCTGGTCCAGGAGGGCTTCTACACCAACCGGACCGATTTCATCCGCACGGCTATCCGTACCCAGCTCGCCGCCCGGAGTGAAGCGCTCGATCAGACAGTGACCCGCCGCACGCTCACTTTGGGCAATTGCTCCTACACCCGTCGCGATCTGGAGGAGATCCGCGAAACCGGGCAGATGATCCATATCCGGGTGCTGGGGCTGGCGACCATCGCTGCCGATGTCTCCCCTCAGCTGGCCCTGGACACGATTGCCTCCGTCGAGGTACTCGGCGCCTTCCGGGCCCCCACCGCCGTGAAGGCCGTCCTGGCCGATCGCACCGCCTGAGCCGCCGCGATCACCACGGCGGCCCAGGAACGCCGGTCCCGCCAGCACACGGGCCGTCCGTCCGGGCGGCCGGCGACGACACCCCCCCCAGAAGGGATACCGTCATGGACGCACGCCAGATGACGGCGATGGCTGAGGCCACCCGCCTGACCCGCCAGGGGCGCCTGGCCGAGGCAACCGCGCTGATCCAGCAGACCCTGACCAGTTCCGCAGCGGCACGGCGGGCGCCGGATGCGCCACGCGCTGAGGAGCCGGACGCGCCACGCGCTGAGCTGCCGGACGCGCCACGTGCTGAGCAGCCGGACGCGCCACGCGCTGAGGAAGAGACCGGCGGCGCGGGAGTCCGCTACCCGGATCCTCCTCTGGCACGGCCCCGGGAAGGGACTCAGCCGATGATGATCCCCCGCGGCTGGACTCGCCGCCTCCGCGCGTTCCGTGGCCTGGGAACGTCGGATGCCGGCCTTGCCCCACCGCACGCGGCGCCGCCTAGCGTGGCGGCCGGCCGGTTCGACGCCGGCTCCTACACCAACGCCGCTGGCACCCGCCGCTACCGGCTTTATGTCCCCACGGGCTACACCGGTGACCCGCTGCCCCTGGTCGTCATGCTGCACGGCGGCACCCAGGACGCCGTCACCTTCGCCGCCGCCACCGGCATGAACGACCTGGCCGAGCGGGATACGTTCCTCGTCGCCTACCCCGAACAGCCCCGGTCAGCAAACCCGGGCCAGTACTGGAACTGGTTTACCCCCCGCCATCAGAGCCGCGACGCTGGCGAGCCGTCGCTGATCGCCGGAATCACCGGCCAGGTCATGGACGACTACGCGGTAGATGCCAGCCGGGTGTACGTGGCCGGGTTCTCCGCCGGGGGCGCGATGGCCGCGGTGATGGCCGCGGCCTACCCCGACCTCTACGCTGCCGCCGGCGTGCACTCCGGGCTGGCCTACGCCGCGGCCGACAACCTGCGGTCAGCGTACGCAGCGATGAAGCACGGCCCGAAGCCGCGCTCCAGGCCTCCAGCGCCAACGCTGCCGCTGATCGTCTTCCACGGTGACCGGGACGCGATCGTGGCACCCGACAACGCCGCAGATCTCATCGACGACGCCGTGGCCGGCAGCACGGATCTCCAGCTGGGCACCACCGACCTCCCGCTGGGCAGGCCGCCCACCGGGGTGACCAGCCGCGGGCAGGTGCCCGGCGGCCATGCCTACACCCGCATCTGCTACGCCAGCCCCGGCGGGGGGATCCTGGCCGAACGCTGGAGCATCCATCAGAGCGGGCATAGCTGGTCCGGTGGCGTCCCGCACGAGTCTTACACCGATCCCCGCGGGCCGGACGCCAGCGAGGAGTTCATCCGCTTCTTCAACGAACACCCAGCCACCGGGCCTGCCCGCAGGTCACCCATCGGCACACGCAGGCACTCGCCGCAGTAAGAGCTTGCTTGCAAACCCGGCAGAGGGCTTAGCTGGTAACGTTTCGCGATCTTCTAGTGAATGGCCAGGTCTGGTGCGCGGGCCGGATCTGAGCTTGCATGGGAATCGCCGCAGGGGAAATCCCACCGAAAGGGCCACCGATGAGCTCACCGAGCGAGACCGTTCTCCGTGCCGATCTGGACCTGGATCGCCTAGTCGCGGGCCAGCACCACGATCCGCACCACGTCCTGGGCGCTCATCCGGCGCGCGGCCCCGATGGCCGCGACCAGGTGGTGATCCGCGGCTGGCGTCCTGACGCGATCGGCATGGTCATCCTTACCGGCGGACAGCGGAT
>JBEKCN010000840.1:0-2981 GCA_050014855.1 Streptosporangiaceae bacterium
TCGTCACCACGTACGGGATGAGCGAGACCTGTGGCGGCTGCGTCTACGACGGCTTCCCACTGGAGGGGGTCACGGTGGCGACGGGCGGCGACGGCCAGATCCGGTTCCGCGGCCCCGTGCTGTTCTCCGGGTACCGGCTGCGGCCGGACCTGACCGCGGCCGCGCTGGACGACGGCTGGTTCGTCACGTCCGACCTGGGGGCGATCGACGCCTCGGGGCAGGTCACGGTGCGCGGGCGGGCTGACGACGTGATCAACACCGGTGGCGAGAAGGTCGTGGCCGCAGAGGTCGCGTCGGTGCTTGAGACCTGCCCGGGAGTACGCGAGGCTGTTATTATCGGCAGGCCGGACCCGGAATGGGGCGAGCGCGTGACTGCGGTGATTGTTCCGGACAATTCCGCTCAGCCGCCGACTCTGGATCTGCTGAGCCGGCATGTACGGGAGCGTCTGCCACGTTACGCTGCTCCACGAGAACTGGTGCTGCTGGACTCAATGCCGATGCTGCCAAGCGGCAAACCCGATCTCGAAGTCCTCCGCCGGGAACAATCCCCGGCCGAAAACGTTACTAGATAGTGCCCGAGCGCACGCTGTCGCGAAAGCGCCGGGCCCCCTAGACGAGGACGCCTGGCGGCGTCTGTGAACGGCACGCCTGACGTGCCCGTGTCAAGAGGAGAAGGAGGGAGGTGTCGCATGCCGCGGACCGCAATCGCCACACCGGTCAGGGACGGTGAGGTAAGCACTATGCGCGTGGACGACCTGATCCAGCGAGGGCGCAGCCAGGGTCACCTGTCTCTCTCCGAGCTTCGGACGGCCTTTGAGCAGGCGGGCATTGCCCCGGCCGAGGGACGTTCCATCCTGCGCGAGCTCGCCGATGCAGGCGTGCGCCTGGCCAACGAGCGCCAGGAAGCACCCAAGAGCAAGCGCACGACGCCCAAGCCCGGCACCGTGAAGGCTGGCACGGCCAAGGCAAGCACCGCCGAGGCCGGAACGGTCAAGTCGCAGCGCGCCAAGACCGCCGAGGCATCTGGCGGGAACGAGGTGGCGCCCACCGCTCAGGTGGACGCCGTCGAGGACGTGGCGATCGAGGCCGAAGCCGAAGCGGCCGCGCTGGCCGAGGCCAGCGACCGGCTGAGCGAGGCTGACCTCGACGACCAGACGCCCGCCATGGGCGACTCGGTGCACACGTACCTCAAGTCGATCGGCCGGACCAGCCTGCTGACCGCCGAGCAGGAAGTAGACCTGGCCAAGCGGATCGAGGCGGGACTGTACGCCGAGCACAAGCTGGACACCGAGCCGGACCTGAGCGAGGACTTCCGCCGGGACCTGGAGGCGGTGGCCGAGGACGGCCGGCGGGCCAAGGCCCACATGCTGGAGGCCAACCTCCGGCTCGTGGTGTCGGTCGCCAAGAAGTACACCGACCGCGGCCTGTCGCTGCTCGACGTGGTACAGGAAGGCAACCTCGGCCTGATCCGGGCCGTGGAGAAGTTCGATTACACCAAGGGCTACAAGTTCTCCACCTACGCCATGTGGTGGATTCGCCAGGCCATTCAGCGTGGCTTCGCGGACTCGGCCCGGACCATCCGGCTGCCGGTCCACGTGCTCGAGATGCTCAGCAAGCTGAGCCGGGTCGAGCGCGACATGCACCAGCGGCTGGGCCGGGAGCCGACTCCGGAGGAGCTGGCCGTCGAGCTGGACCGGACCCCGGACCAGATCGAGGAGCTGCTCCGCACCAGCCGCCAGCCGATCAGCCTGGACTCCACGATCGGCGAGGACGGTGAGACGAGCATCGGCGACCTCATCGAGGACGTCGACGCCCCGGAAGCCTCCGAGATGGTCGACCGTCAGCTGATGGCCGAGCAGCTCCGCAGCGCGCTCGACGCGCTGACCCCGCGCGAGGCGACGATCATGTCGATGCGGTTCGGCCTGTACGACGGGAACCCGCACACGCTCGACGAGATCGGCCGGGCCCTGGGCCTGACCCGGGAGCGCATCCGGCAGCTGGAGAAGCAGTCGCTGTCGAAGCTGCGTCACCCCAGCCGCGCCCAGCCGCTGCTGGACTTCGCCAGCTAGATCAGCATCGCCGGGAAACCCCGCAGTCTGCTACAGACTGCGGGGTTTCCTTTTCTTTTCCAGAATGGGCCCCCGCGAGGACCACCTACGGCGAGGCGCTCGCTACCGGCCCAGCGAACCCGGGCCGAAGGCTCGGGTGAGCGGCCGGTGCTATCGGCGAGCACCGCAGCGGGTCACGGCGAGGCGCTCGTGACCGGCCTAACGAACCGGGCCTCCGGCCCGGTGAGCGGCCGGTGTGTCGGCGAGGTACCACCGCGCGGGCGCGGAGCGCATTCGGGGGGTTCCGGGGGGGCGCCCCCCGGGCCAGCACTGGGGGTTCCGGGGGGGGCGCCCCCCGGGCCAGCACTGGGGGTTCCGGGGGGTCGCCCCCCGGGCCGGCACTGGGCATTCGGGGGGTTCCGGGGGGTCGCCCCCGGGCCAGCACTAGCATCGGAACGTGGCCACGAGGACAGAGCGGCGGCGGGTGCTGAAGATCTCACTGCCCGGGTCCACTGCGCCCGGGTCCACTGCGCCCGGGTCCACTGCGCCCGGGTCCGCCGTGCGGCGGGCGGACCTGCTGGCGGTGGAGGAGCCGCTGGAGATCCGGATCGGCGGGACCCCGCTGACCGTGACCATGCGGACCCCCGGCGACGACATCGACCTGGCGGCGGGCTTCCTGTTCGGCGAGGGCCTGATCGACCCGGCCGGCCCGCGGGAGATACGGATGTGCGACGAGAACGTGGCCGACGTCACGCTGGCGGCCGCGCCGCTCCCCCGGGACGTCGAACGGGCCACCGATGCCCGCCGGGCCCAGCGGAACTTCCTGACCACCAGCGCCTGCGGCGTCTGCGGCAAGGAGAGCATCGAGTCGATCCGGGTCCAATCCCGCTACGACATCGCCGCCGACCCGGTGCGGGTCTCCGCGGAGGTGCT
>JBEKCN010000841.1:0-2980 GCA_050014855.1 Streptosporangiaceae bacterium
GACCGTGCCGCCGACCGGGACGCTGACCGTGCCGCCGACCGGGACGCTGACCGGGTGGTGTCGCCGCTGGCGGACGCCGACGACCGTGCCGTCGAAACCGCGCTGCGGCCCAAGCGGCTCGCCGACTTCGTGGGCCAGCAGCGGGTCCGCGACCAGCTCTCCCTGGTGCTGGAGAGCGCGGTCCGCCGCGGCCGGCCGCCGGACCACGTGCTGCTGTCCGGGCCGCCCGGGCTGGGCAAGACCACGATCGCCATGATCATCGCCGCCGAGCTGGGTACGCCGATGCGGATCACCAGCGGGCCGGCCATCGAGCGCTCCGGCGACCTGGCTGCGGTGCTGTCCACGCTGACCGAGGGCGAAGTCGTCTTCATCGACGAGATCCACCGGCTCGCCCGGCCCGCCGAGGAGATGCTCTACCTGGCCATGGAGGACTTCCGGGTCGACGTCGTGGTCGGCAAGGGGCCTGGCGCGACCGCGATCCCGCTGGACATCGCGCCGTTCACGCTGGTCGGGGCCACCACCCGGTCCGGGCTGCTGCCCGCCCCGCTGCGCGACCGGTTCGGCTTCACCGCGCACATGGACTTTTACCAGCCCGCGGAGCTGGAGATCATCATCCGCCGTTCGGCCGGGCTGCTCGGCGTCACCCTGCGGGACGACGGTGCGGCCGAGCTGGCCGGGCGGTCCCGGGGCACGCCGCGGATCGCCAACCGGCTGCTGCGCCGGGTCCGGGACTACGCCGAGGTCAAGGGCAACGGGGTGGTGGACCGTGCGGTGGCCCGCGTCGCGCTGGAGCTCTACGAGGTGGACGAGCAAGGCCTGGACCGGCTGGACCGGGCCGTGCTGGACGCGCTGATTCGCCGGTACGGGGGCGGCCCGGTCGGGCTGTCCACCCTCGCCGTCCTGGTGGGGGAGGAAGCCGAGACGGTGGAGGTCGTGGCCGAGCCGTTCCTGGTCCGCCGCGGTCTGCTGGCTCGCACACCGCGCGGGCGGGTCGCCACCCCCGCCGCGTGGGAGCACCTCGGCCTCACGCCCCCCGAGGGAAGCACCGGCCCCGGCGGCCTCACGGGACCCGGAATGCCCACCTTGTTCGACTAGCGTGAAGTTCTTGTTGCAGCGCACCGGCCCGTACCACATCGCCGCGGTGCGCAAAGTTGTTCACCGTGAGGTCACGATCGCGGCGCGGACGCCGTAGCCTGTTGGTGCATGGTCAACGGGTCGCTACACTGCGGCAGTTGGCCACTGGCCGCCGCCCCGCGCGGGGGACCCGGGTGTATGCCCGGCCCTAGCGGAGTTCTGGCCTGGCCAGCCCGTTGAACCCAATCGAAAGGTGCCCCCGCTCATGGGGAATGGGAATACAGTCCAAGCCGCAGCCGAGGCGGCAGCGAAATCATCCGGCAGTTCCACGTTTCTCATCCTGATCGTCGTCTTCATCGGCCTCATCTACTTCATGGCCATCCGGCCCGGCCGGAACCGCCAGAAGAAGGTGGCCCAGCAGCAGAACACCGTGCGTCCCGGCGCCCGGGTCCGCACCACCGCCGGCATGTACGCCACCGTGGTGGCGGTCGACGGTGATGACGTGGTCCTCGAGGTCGCGCCGGACATCGAGGTGCGGTACATCAAGCGCGCGATCATGGAGGTGCTCACCCCGGGTGACGAGCCCGACGAGGACACCGACGGGGAGCACGAGGAAGGCGGCTGGCCTGAGCCGGCGGACGCTGCGCCGGACGATGCCGAGTACGAGGGCACCGATCACGAAGACACCGGGCACGAAGACGCCGTCGCTGACGGGACCGCTTCGCACACGGTCGCCCAGGAGGACAGCGAGCACGAGACCGAGCCGGACCTGAGCGTCCCGGCCGGCAACTACGGCGACGACCTGGTCATCAACGGCCAGCGCGACGCGAGCGGCAACGGGCAGACCGAGACGGCCACCCCCGGCAGCAGCGCGTCCAAGGAGTAGCGGAGCAGCGGTGCCCGGGGGCGCGCACGGGTGCAACGGGCGCCGCGGCGGACTCCGCCGCTTCGACGCCTACGCAGGAATCGACTGAGGGACGACAGGACAAGTGGCTCCGCCAAGGAAGAGCGGCTCGAAACCGGGGCGCTCGCTCGCGGCCCTGGTCGCGCTGATCGTGGTCATGCTCATCGGCATCGTCGGCGCGAATGCGTTCAGCCCGGGTAAGTGGGGCAAGGACTTCAAGATCGGTCTCGGGCTGGACCTTTCGAGCGGCACGCAGGTCACGCTGCGGGCGGTGACGGAGAAGGGGAAGACGCCGCCGGACGCCGACATGAAGCAGGCCGTGGCGATCATCGAAAGCCGGGTCAACTCGTCGGGCACCAGCGGCGTCAGCGTGCAGCAGCAGGGCGCCAGCGACATCACCGTGACGGTCCCCGGCGCGGGATCGCAGCAGGTGATCAACCTGGTCAGCACGACCGCGCAGCTCCGTTTCCGCCCGGTGCTGCTGGCGGGCTCGTCCACGGTGGCGCCCAGCACGTCCGCGACCCCGACGCCCAGCCCGAGCGCGTCGGGTACCAAGAGTGCGACGCCGACGCCCAGCCCGTCCCCGACGGTGAGCACCAAGGCCTTCATCTCCCGCGCCGCGGCTGCGGCTTCGCCGGCGCCTGTGGCCAAGGCCAGCGGCAGCGTTTCGGCCAAGGCCAGTGCGACCCCGAGCCCCAGCGCGACCAGCTCATCCGCCTCGTCCGCAGCCAGTACGGCCGGTGACCCGTCCGCGGTCACCCCGGAAGTAATGAAGCAGTTCGAAAAGCTCGACTGCAGCGACCTCAGCACGTGGAAGTCCAAGCTGGGCTACACCGAGGCGCAGTGGGACGACCCCAACAGCCAGACCGTGGCCTGCGGCCCGGACGGCGCGAAGTACGTGCTGGGCGAGGCGGTCATCCTCGGCACCGACGTGACGTCGGAGGCGGTGGGGATTGAGAGCACGAACGCCCAGTATGTGGTCAACCTCGCCCTCGACGGCAA